>NZ_MDTU01000001.1:2792563-2794009 GCF_001720395.1 Piscirickettsia litoralis | reverse complement strand
AATTGGTCGATTAATGTTGTATGATTTTTTAAAGATGAATTTTCTAATGCAATAACCATGATAAATCCTTACAAAATATGCAATATATAAAAATAGTTTTAACTGCCTCATATAGCTTTTTTAAAAGCCTAAGCCATCAGTTTGTAACTTGATATGTATTTTTTAAAAATAAGAGTTTCTTAAAGAAGCTGCAAAACGCAGTATCAATAAGAATAATAAGAAAAGAAGCTAAATCGGTAAGAAGAGAAAGAAGCAGCAGAGAATAAAGAAGACACGACTGATGATAAGTGGGAATTGGGGGTAAATTTGTCTCGATGCTCGTCGCCGTAACTGCTGGTCTTTCATTTCTTTACCTTAAAGACTTAATGGATGTACACTTTCCAATCTAGAGCACTGCACAAACAAAGTCAAGCCATTTTAACTCACTAAAATACAATTTTTATCTTGCAAACAAAAAGCGCAATAAACTAGAGTTTACTACGCTTCACCTTTGTATATAACCAGGTTCACTTTCTTAAGTTAAAGCTTATATTTATCCTTATAAAAGTCGCCTTTATGCGGCAAAATTTTTAATAACTTCACATCATAAAACTCTTTATAAATCTGAGTCAGTATCGTCTTACGATAAGCCTCATAGTTAAAGCCATAACCAACAACCAAATGATAAGGAGACCCCAGCATGTCTTTTTTATAAAACTCAACTTTCTTAAAATAGGGCGTGTACTCTGAACGATAAAACGGATCCATCTGGCTGACAATCACAATATTTTTATGATTAAAGTCTTTAAAATTGCTAAAAAAATCATCCGGCCGCCCGTTCACACTGCCCAGCCCCCAAACGGCCGCTTCTTTTTTATGGCGATATACCGTCAAATAAGACTGAGCATAACTCGGTGTCATAAAGATAAAGCCCTTTTTCATATAAGGCTCAACCACAGAATAAATTTTTTCATAGTTTAAGAACCAGTTAACAGAGTCATACACTGATGTTTTTTTCCAAAATGACAGTGGCAAATGAAATACCACCAGAACAATAATCAGTTGAATACCTGAATAAAATAGCATCCATTTAAACAGTCTTTTTATTTGTGCCGCCTCTAATAAAATAAGTGGCATAAATAAAAAGGCATAACCACAGAAAATCCAATGCAGTCCTATACTCTTACTGATTGATAATAAGCCATAGAATAATACAGTCACCAGCCCCGTTAATAAGGCCAAACGTAAACTTAAATTTTTCCAACCCTTAACAAATACTTTCGCATAACGTATAGCGATATACACCATAACAGGGCTATAAAGATAGAGAACAAAAGCAAGATATTTTGCCGGCAAGCGCCAATTTGCATGATCTCCTTCATTACGCAAATCTAAATTAAAGAGTAAATTCACCCAATCATGGCTGTAATTCCACCAAATGTTTTCAATAAAAAAAGGCAAGGCAAA
>NZ_MDTU01000001.1:2774271-2789807 GCF_001720395.1 Piscirickettsia litoralis | reverse complement strand
CCCCCCTTTACTCAAAACTTTGTCATTATTTTTCATTGGCTATTCTCTTTTACCTTCAGCCTAAGCAAGTAAAAACTCAAACAAGCACAATGAGTTAAACCCCCGCATTATAAACCAACAACCTACCTTCAAGTCAAATAAATATTGAATTTAATTACAAATTTTATTATCAGGCTGTAAATTTTGGGTCTTTGGCACTGGCATTAAATCCCTAAACAAAGAATACCTCTACGGCAAAAACAAATAAGACTATTTAGCCAATAGCATTTTAATCAATTAAAATCAATAGGTTAACCTTAATCATTTTTATCTATCTCAAAATACACCACAGCCTATTTATATTTGTAGAGAAAAATGCTCATAAACCACGAGTTGATCTAGCCAGGGGAAATAAAGCGCAGCTTTAACATGTTGATCACCTTTGTCAATAAAAAGCTGCCAATAACGCTTCATCTGAGCTTCATAATTCTTTTTTTCATGCTCAAAGAAAATACGGATTTGCTCAGCATGATGACCAAAGGTAGGCTTCGCTGTTTTAAAGTCAATAATCCAGCGAACACCCGATTCATCATAAAAAGTCCGATCAATAATATGTCGACTCATTCGACCATATTTCTTATTTAAAAGAACATATTCAGAACGTGCATTAATACGCTCAGGCGATAATAAATAAATCGCAAGCGCTGATTTTTCAATTTGGCTCATCAATTCATGAATATCTTTTAGTGCATGATCTTTTTTCAGACCAATCATGCCATAACGACGCAATAAGCTCACTAACAATTTATCACTGCACTTTCCCGCCTGCCATTGAGGCAATCCTACACGACTAATTGCGCATAACAGCTGATGACAAACCTGACCAAAAGCACGTTCCTCCATCGCCTGCCAATGAAAATGCTCTGGTGACAATTCCGTATTATCAAACCCATGTACTTCACGTCGCGCTTGTGGATCCAAACAATATTCATAGCGGTTCGCCAGTAAACTATAATGATCTGCCGGTAAAGCCCAGGATGAAGGCAAACGATAATTACAGCCATCAAAAATTTCTTCATTCGCCTTAGTAAGCTCTGTCTTTGCTATATTTTCAACGCCCTGTAACTTTTCAACAGCAGGCGGCATCAATGGCCATAACAACCTTAAAAAACTTCCCAGAACAGGTAATTTAACATTGCTTTTCTTATCAAATTTAACTTGACCTAATAGGTGCAATTCACTTTTAGCACGCGTTAAAGCCACGTAAAGCAAACGCATCCTTTCATGATTATTTTTATCAGCTTCAAGATTACGAATATAATTATACAATGGCTGAGTTTGACGCTTTTCTGGAATGGGCGCTAATACCGGCTCACCATAACCACGCGATAGCCACAATAACAACTCCTGCTGCGATTGTCCTTGCCCCTGATGCAAGCGGGGCAAAATCACACAGTCAAACTCTAAGCCCTTTGCCTTATGAATAGTCATCAACTGCACACGTGCCTGACTGTGCTGACTACTTGCTTTAAGTAGACTAATCCGATTTTTCAAAGCCTCTAAATCAATTTCTCCTTGACGACCCTCTTCATCGAGTAAATCAAAAAGACTCATCGCATCATTAAAGTCATTTTGATTTGATAAACTTGCGCTACCACCCAGTGCCTCCCAAACACCTTGCACCCAAAGCCGCAACGATAATCGGCCACGTTGGAAAAATGCTTCGCTTAACACCGGCACAACCCTAGCCAACCTCACCTTAGCATCTTCACTCAAAGCCAAGACTTCATAATTCGTGATAACTTGCCATAGATTCTCTTCATAACTGGCGATAATTTCTAAATCAGCAAGCGTTAAACCACACCAAGGTGCACGTAAAAAGGCCAACCAGGCTAATCTATGATAAGGCTGAGTAAGCACAGTCATTAAAGTAATAATATCTGTTGAAATCATACGTTCAGCAAGGCTAGCAATTTCAACAGCCTGATAGGCAATCGATGACTTTTGTAACGCCAAGATCAAGTCAGTGAGATGGTTACGACTGCGCACAAGAACCGCAACTTTCCCCTGTTTTTTTGAAGCTAAATAGTTTTGAATAATTATGATTGCTTTCTCTGTTTCCTCTTGGTCTGAAGTCGCCAAGTGAACCTCTACACCACAAGCTTGCTTTGGCAAACTTGCCTGAGAAGCACTATAACTCACCGCACCCGTCGTTAAATTATCTGCATTTGGGAAAAATTGCTCACAAGCATGATTAACCCAACGAATAATATTTTCTTGCGAGCGAAAGTTCGTTTTCAAAACTAAAGGCGTTAGCTCTTTCTCAGATAACCCTTTATTACGAACCTCTAGAAAAATTTCAACTTCTGCATGGCGAAAACGATAAATACTTTGCATCGGATCCCCGACAAAAAATAACGTTCGACCATCTCCTTGCTGCCAACCAGCAGATAGCAATTCAAATAAACGCAACTGAACTTTTGAGGTATCTTGAAATTCATCACACAATAAATGCGATACCTTATAATCAAGTGCCAACGCTAAATCCGTAACTCCTCGCTGATCGGCAAGGGCATCTAACGCTCCCAAAGCGACCTGGGTAAAGTCCAGTTGGCGTGTACGACCAAATTGCAACCACAGCTTTGCAACTAACTCTTTTAATAAAATTCCAATCGACCATAGCAATTGCCAATCATCATCTCTGTAATAAGGTTCGGGCAAACTGATTACGCGCTGCATAAGCCTTAATAACTCACCATTTGATCTTGTATTTACTCGCTGCAACTCACTCGCCATTTCTTTAAGCTCTTTATGAAACTGCTGCAATTGTACTTTTTCATCGCCAGTGGCTGTAGAAACGGCTGGAATCCCCTGCTTCTTATTAAAAACTTTCCTAAACTCACCCTTTTGATTCAAGAAAAATCGGCAAAATGCCTGCCAACTGCTTAGCTCAACTTTCTCTCCCGCGGGAATGCTCTTCCAGTTCAGCAATGGTTCATTGGTATATGCGCTAATTTTACGAATAGTATTTAAAGCACTTTGATTAAAAAATGACTCTTTCTTAAAGAATTCAAAAAGAGCCGATAAATCTTCATTGATTAACTCTTCTAAAGCACCCTCAAAAAACTGCCGCGCTTGGTCACTATCACTACTTTCAAAAAAAGGCAGCCAAACATGGCGACTTTGTAACATATCGGCTAATAATATTGATGCATTTTGATAATCATTATGCCGATGTTTTAAAAAACACTCGATTGCATGCTTAACCACTAAAGCCGGCTTTTCCTGCAATAATATTGCTAGAGCAGCCTGCTGATAAAGCTCCTCAACATTTTCTGCGACCTTAAAGCCACCCCCTAAAAAAGAGGTATTAGGTAACTGCACTGCAAGCTGGCTGGACAAAGCATCGATCGTCATCACTCGAAGTCGAGTTGGATTTTCACACAAAAACCAATTTTTCTGCTTGTCGCGAATAATCACAGCACGCGCTAATTGCCAGGTTTTCTTCTTATGGCTTTGTTCAGGCTCTGCTTTTTTTCGCTGCCGCGAGACTTTCTAGTAATCGGTTTTTCATTTCTGCCGCAGCTTTACGGGTAAAAGTAATCGCTAAAATTTCTTCGGGCTGCTCAACATGGGCAAGCAAAACAAGAATACGCTGAATTAATAATTCAGTTTTCCCAGAACCGGCAGGCGCTTGAACAATAAAAGACTCATCAGCGGTTAAAGCCCTATCACGCTCATTCGCATCGACGAGTATTGTCATTGGCTGCGCTCCTGAATGCGGCATAAAGGCTTAAGCTCACAGTACTGACACGCCTGCTCACTGGGTAAGACCTGTGCCTGACCTTGACCAAAATTTGCCGCAGTCCGCTCAAATGTCTCTTGCCAATATTGAAGCTGTTCAGGCCAACAATCAGCCGATTTTTCTTTAAAATAATCCAGCGATTTAACACTATGTTCGCCTACACCTAAACCTAAATCTAGCTCTTTTTCTGTGATTAATGCGTTGAATTTACCGCCTTCTGCAAGCACTTTAGCAAAACCAAACCCTGCTAATTGGCGACTAGCACTTGAACTTACATCTTGAGTTAAAGCGTATAAAGGCAACTGTGGCTCTTGCATCGGCTGATTAAACCAGTGCGCCATCTTAGCGCTATCACTGGACTTATAGTCCCATAATAAAGCGCCAACTTCAGTGTCATCAACACGATCAATCCGCAATTGAAAAGAAAACCCTGCTAAAGATAAGGTACGCCGAGTTTCAATACCCACCACATCAAAATCTAACTCTCTTAGCTTCTCCATCGTCAGCCAGGCAATCACTAGATCAATCAAACGTTGCTCTTCGAGTTGCCACTGGGTTTGCGCCACTCCTTTGAGTTTTTTTTGCCAAGAGCCAATCACCCCTCGAACCACCTCAGTGACAAGCCTATGGCAACTCTCATCTGTTAATTGCTTTAGCTGATTAGAATTTTGTATCCGTTGCCAAACACGATCAAGCACTGCGTGCAATAAGGTTCCCTGATCAGAAAGTAATAATCCCTCACGAATAGGCTCAGGACCTCTTGCATTTAAACGAAACAAGCCATAGGCCTGAAACGGACAGGATAATTGTGAGCGAATCACTTGAGTTCCCCCAGAAACCTCTGCTCCAGGCGCTAATTTAGAGCCTTGCTCATCCAATAGAGATTCTAGGGAGGCACCTAATAACGACTCACGAAAGCTTACACGCCGAGGACTTAAATATTCGTCACAAGAAGGCATAGCTAAATGCTCAATTAATGCGCTCGGGCGCAATTCAAGCTCACCAATGCAAGTAGGCAAGCTGATGACCACCTGTTCTGCAGCACCTAATAAACGCTTAAACAATCGCTCTGTAAGTTGGAGTTCACGTTCAGGTGAGTTATGCGGCATATCATAGTCAACTTGCAGTCGTGCCGGCAATAACGGATGCAAATCCGCAGGCGCAGGCCATAATCCATCATATAAGCCCGTAACCCACAAGGCATCGAACTTTTGCCCTGACGCTTCTAGCAAGCCAAAAACATAGACCTGAGTAATATCGCTGCGAGTTTGCGTCACTTTGGAAAACAACGACTGCTTTAGGTGCGCAATCATTTCTAAGAAAGTAAGCGGTTTACAAAAGCCACTTAAACTAACGCACTCATCGAGCACTTCAGGCCAAAGTTTTGTTGCAATTTGATATTCTTCTGAGTTAAGCACCCGCTCACCTGGCCAGCCCATAATTAACAATAAACGGCTGATTACTATTGCCCAGTGTTCCGGCGGATAACGCTTTTGATAATGCTCTTTCATCCAATAGCTAGCACTCTTAAGTGCTGCCGATAGATCTAATGCCTCATATTGGTCAAGTAATTTTAAGACATATTGCACACTGATTGTTGCTTGGCGTTGCTCCACTAGGTGATTCAAAACCGCTAAACGGGCAAATTGTTCCGCTTCAGATGCTCGTATAAACGGGCTTTGCAATAAGCGCTGCCATAACAGTAGTTCTGGTGTTTTACCGATGAATAAGGTTAACAGATCAGTAATAATTTGAACAAGTGGTTGACCATCTAGCCGAAATCCTCCTGAAATATTCACTTTTCGCAATGAATAGGGTGACCCTGGCAAGTGACTCAATGGTGCAAAGACATCATTAAAAACTTGCTCGATACGAGCACGCTGCTCAGTTAAATCAGGAACAACAATGCCAATGGTTTTTTCTGGATATTGACGAGTTAACTGTTCGGCCCACTCTGCCGCCAAATAAAACTCGTCTCTCGGCTCATTCGTCACAATCAGCTGAGGCCCGTGAGCCGTGTTGGTGGATTCAGCTTCAAAAATGCTATATGAAGTGATACCCAGCTCTAGTAGCTGGCGAATCCAAGCAAGCTGTTGAGGTGTAAATGTGTCAAAACCGACAAAAACAATAGTTT
Source organism: Piscirickettsia litoralis (assembly GCF_001720395.1). Classification (NCBI taxonomy): domain Bacteria; kingdom Pseudomonadati; phylum Pseudomonadota; class Gammaproteobacteria; order Thiotrichales; family Piscirickettsiaceae; genus Piscirickettsia; species Piscirickettsia litoralis. The sequence continues at coordinate 2,783,889 of NZ_MDTU01000001.1, read as the reverse complement.
CATAACAAATTGCTAATTTTTTTTCAGAAACTACTGTATTTAATACATCCCAACGTTCACAATGGAACAGCCAGTGATTCAATTGCATGCGCCGAACGAGTTCTGCTTGCCAGTTTAAAAAACGCTCAGCATCATATTGCATCGGATAGTTTTTAATCTCTTCAATCGCCAACTGCCATTCGTGCAAGCGCCGATTTGCTGTCATTGCCAACTTCACCAAAGTGCTTGTCTTGCTCACATCCTCCTCAAGTCCGCCAATAACAGTCTCCCATAACGCTTGCTCTTGAGCATTATTGAGAACTAAAGGCAACTCCTCACCCCAACCTAAAGAAAGAATTTCTAATTCATTCCACAATAAATCACACCAACTCGACCAGGCATAAATCGCCGGTTCTTCCACAACTTCTTGCTCTTGGCTAACAAAACGTAAGCAGTCTTGTAAGCGCAAATTAGGTGTCACAATAAGTGTTTTTTCTACTAATAGATCAATAATCGGTAAATAAGCGCTTTTCATCTTAACACTATGTTTTATTATTTAAATTCAATTATAAAGCAAAAAAATGACTTAACAATTTTCTTGTAAATTTTCTACATTAAAAATCATTGCGCACCGCAAAAACAATTATCGTTGATTAATTTCTCCCCACCCCATATAATTTTCTGTTAAGCAATCCAGGTTATGCTCAATATATGAGAAAATTTCTTACAATTTAACATTAACCTGGAGCTTCTGGCACTTATTATGAAAAATCCATCGCCAGCCGCCTTACATAGGACATCCTAAACACAGGAGAAAGGTAAAAAATGACCGCGCAGCCGTCCACTCAACTCAACCAACAGCCCCCACAAGGAAGATACAAGTCTGTTGTCTATCGAATCTGTATCATCGCCGCTTTAGGTGGCCTGCTTTTCGGCCTCGATATGGGCTTTATCGCCAATTCACTCGATGCAATCAAAAGCGTTTATGGCTTAGATCTACAGCAAGGGGAGCACTATGCTGCCGTCCTCGCCTATGGAGGAATCTTAGGTGCTTTATTAAGCGGTATCTTCGCGCGCTTTTTAGGTCGTAAAAAGTCACTGGTTGCCGCTGGTTTCTTGTTTACTATTGCTTCTGTTTTATCGGCGACGATGCCATCAATACTCATTTTGCAATTTTGTCGCTTTATCATCGGTTTTGCGGTCGGAATCGCCTCTTTCGTTGTGCCTCTCTATCTTTCTGAAACTGCACCAAAAAAAATTCGTGGCGCAATGGGTACCTTATTTCAGCTCATGATCACAATCGGCATCTTCTTAATCGCCGCAAGCAACGTCTCTATTATCCAAATTTTCGTCAAACCCACTATCACCGTTCCACTGATGTTTTTAGTAATTGCGATCTTCGCTATCATCATGTTCATCGGCGGCCTAACACTGCCAGAGTCCCCTCGTTGGCTCGCCCTTAAAGGGCGTCATAACGAGGCAAAAGCCGTGCTTAACAGACTACGCAATACCCAAGCTGAAGTTGAAAAAGAGTATCGCGAAATTGAAGACAACCTTAAAACGCAAACTCACGGCTTATCTTCACTTTCTAAAGGTTATTTCTGGAAAGTGCTCATTCTCGCTATCTTTATCCAATGCTTCCAGCAGCTTGTCGGCATCAATATGATAATCTATTACTCGCCAACCATCTTTGGCTACGCAGGCATGACTGGAGTTGTTGCAATGCTGCTGGTTCCGACAGTGAACATGCTCTTTACCTTCCCAGCAGTTAAGTGGGTAGAAAAATTGGGGGCGCAAGAAGCTACTGTACATGGGGTCAATTGCCATGTTTATTGCTATGACCGCTGCAGGCTTATCATTCTGGATGATGGGGCACAGCTCCCCCACTGGCATCGAAAAAGGTATGCTCTTTGTCTCAGTGATTGTTTATATCTTTGGTTTTGCCGCATCTTGGGGCCCTGTTGCATGGGTACTTTGCTCCGAACTTTTCCCACAAGAAGGCCGTGAAATCGGCATGACAGTCTCAACAATGGTCAACTGGACATTTGCCGGGCTTGTCATGGGCACTTCTCTTACTATCATGCACCATTATGGCAATTCTTCTATTTTCTTCGTCTTTGCGCTTCTTTGCTTACTTTCCTTAGCATTTGTCAAAGTTTTTATCCCAGAGACAAAAAATGTCATGTTAGAAAAAATCGAGGCTGACCTCAAAGCCGGCGTCCCCCTCAGCCAACTTGGCCAAGGTGAGACTCAAGGACAGCCTACTCCCTCTCAACCCCAGCCTTATCCAACCACTTAATTTCAAGCGCATAATAATTAAAGGCCAGTGTTCACTGGTCTATTTATTATTAAATGCCCTAAAAAAGGGCAAAACTGCCCTTTTTATAAATCGATAAAAGTCTTTAATTATAATTAAAAACTAAGCAACCGCATCATTCTTGTTTGTACTTTCAAAAATCTTATCTGCAGATGACGCAACAAAGCCGGTATACAACTTACCATCCACTTCATAGCGCTGAGCGAACTCATAGTAACACGATGGAATCTTAAAAATACCATCTAGAAAAGTCACTTCAATCTTGCCTGCCATCGTGCTCGATTGCTCTAAACCAACTTTTTTACTGCCCTTAATCTCTCCACCTGAAGCATTTAAGGTTATTTTTTTACTCTTTAAAAACTCATTAAGCTTTTCTAAAGTATCGTATTTTTTCAAGGCATTTACATTCACAGTAAAGTGATTAGCCTGAAAACCAAAGGCATAAACCCAGGCTGCATATTCAGACTCTTTCAATAATTCTTGATAAACATCATGCTTAATCGGTCCCCAGACAAGCTGGGCAAAAGGTAGATTCTCAGAGTGTAAAATATCCTGAGGAATTTGATCAATCGATGTTTTAACCACCTGCTGTAATTCTTCACTAAATTCTTCTAATAATAATTCACTGATAAATACTTTCGGCTGGCTCGCATCCTCATGCTCAAAATGCTTGGCATACAGCTTTTTCTCTTTGAAGTGATATTCGCCCGCAGCTTTATAACCTTGAGCCTCAAATAAGCGCGCAAGACGATCTATATTGACTCGTGAATCGTTAAACGTCCTAAGGGCAATATGATCATTTTCAATCACCTCACCCTCTTTTAGCAACAAATTATGAATTTTTGCAACATGTGGATTATTTTCAGTATAAATCCCCCAAAAACTGGCGAAAATATCATCTAATTTACTCATTGGCATACTCCATGTCGAGATCTAAAGTCACTCCATCTTACGCTGAGTATTCCAGCAAAACAAGCTCAAAACCGATTAAATTAGCTGCAATGCCAAAGGGGTAATATTCTTCGCTTGACCTAAAACAGCACTGCTGATTCTTGTACTTATTTCATCACGTGTCAAACTAGCTAACTCATCACTCAATCGACTATCTTCAAACGTTTCATCCACTGACTGATCAGTCTTTTCAAGCAGTGCAATCTGGTCACTAATACTAGCTTTTAAGCGGGTTACAAATTCTGAAATCTTACTCAAACTCACCAAAGCCCCTTCTGACACACTCACAGCAAGCTTAGCTGCCGTGATATCTTCGACCGATGCTTTATCCAAGGCATGAAACACTGAAGGATTAAAGCCCGTATTGTCAAAAATACTTTTATTTGTTCCATCCCCTTGAATAGAAAAGCTCACATTGCTCTCCAAACGCACACTTCCAGCAACCATGGCAGAGCGGTTTAAAGTTGACTCTCCTAACGAAGTAACATCATTATCACTATCAATTAACGATAAATCAGGACCATAAGGGCCACTTTGATAATTACTCACCTGTATATTTGCGCCGGTCTCATGTGTCAGGCGAATTTGGTTTTTCTCCGTAGCCGATGTAAATTCAGCTTTAATACCTGTTTTATCAGTCACTAAGTTAATTTGATCTAACAGCGCTGTCAGGTCAGCCTCGTCTGTCACCGTTGCTTCTATCAATTGGGTATTCGCATAATCAGCTAAAGTCGCCCCATCTCCAGAAGCTAAGTTAAAACTAAACACAGTCGATGCGCTGATATCACCCAGTTTTATATCCACATGAGTTTCAGCACTCGCGCTCACCCCAGTTTTTGTCGTTACCTGATTGATTAAATTAGTGAAACCTTGAGCCGACAAATTACTGACCACACTTAAATTTAAGCCCTTTTCTTTTTCATCCCCTGTAAGTTGGTCACTTTTAATCGTTAATGCTTGTACCGCCACACTGTTAGATGTCGTAACTGTACCAGAAGGACTGAGCACCTGGTTCGTTAAGCTGCTTCCTGTTGTGTCTAACACATAACGCCCTAAATGGCTTGTTTGAGTGTCACCGATTAAGATATTAAGCTTTTCTGTACTTAAGTTATTGTCAAACAAAAAGTAACTAGCAAAGCTACCATCTAATAACTTGGCTTCATTAAAGGCTGTATTCGTTGCCAAGCTTGCATAACTCGCTAAGTTAGTCTTAACACTTTGGTTTAACATATTGCGCTCATCGGTTGTTTTAATAACTAGCCCTGCATCTTGTGCGAAATTTTTAATCCCTTCAACCAGGCTAATTTGCTCTGTAAGCGCTGCTGCTGCGATCTCAGTGACAGATAAGGCCTCATTCGCACTCTGTATAGTAAATAGGCGTAAAAGCACATCTTGCTCCGTGCGCGAGCTGATAGAAGCATGTTTTAGGTGATCTATAGCGTCCGTATCTTTAAAAGCGATGGAAAGAGGACTATTTGCATTACTCGAGAGCACAGTGCGTGCTTCTGAAAACTTCATATTGATGGCATCAATATTCATATTTATCAATGAGCTTGTCATACCCCATCACCCCAACTTCTAGACCCAAACAATTGGACCCCTAAAGGTATCGCAAGTTGCACTGACTCGACCATTTCTGGAAAACTTTAGTAATATTTACTTCTTTCAAATCAATCAATTAAAAGTCAATTTAAAATACAGTAGGTTAATTTATTGATATATAAAAATTTGATTCCAAGCAATACTTGCGCTATAGCACACTTATCACGCTAGCGCTTTACAAATAAAACGAGATCACAATGACAACAGCAGATAAGAGTCAAGAAATATCAACATATTATAATAAATTAGAAAAACTATTAAATATTAACAAAACATCTTTGAAAGAAATCACCCAAACGCTTGACCAGCTTTATCAAGAAATACAAGATAATGATCGCCAAAAGGAAAATCATAAAAAAATAGAAGTGCTAATAAAACAGGCATTACACAAAAAAGACACAAAAAAATATCATGAAGCTCTCTTGCATTACTATACAGTCTTCAATCAAATAGACAAAGGCATCGAATTTTATAAAAGCTTAAAAACAAGTTTCGATAAACATATTATTCTAGCAAAGCTTATAAAAAAGCAAGACAAAGACAGCCAAAGCTACATCTACCACTTAGAAAAGGCATTTTTCTTAAATATTTATGATGATGCATTACTTAAACTCATTGCTGACACCTACTCGAAAAGCAAACAGCATTTTGAACTACTTAGCTTTTATAATAAATTATTAGAAAGAATACCTCACTCAGCAAAAGTATACTCACTACGTAGTGGTGTACTCATGGATTTAAACCAGTACAACCCAGCAAGGGAATCTGCCATCCAAGCCATTAGGTTAGGTGCGGCACATGATCTAGAAACAGCCTCACATACATTAACAAATGCTTTACTTGCCGGGGTCGACAATACTCATATTTCAAAACTGCTTCGGCAAGCCAAAAAGCATATCTGGGCTCACAAGATAGTTACTCAAACTAGAATTATTAATACTCCCAGCACCTTTTTTTGCTTGGAAGAAAATATTAAAGCTTCTTTAATGACCCTCAATAAAAACTTTCCATTTAAAAATGTCATCATTAATAACATTTACCCACAAATACTTGACCCCAGCATCGATATAGAAAAAAAATATCTAAAACTCTGCAATCAATAGAGAAAAGTAAAACTAAAATAAATCTCGAAAAAGCAATACAAGACCAGACAGTCTCATTACTACCTAGACCGTCATTTTTTATGGATTATTATAACTTGGATGAAATCCAACTAAAAAAGCTTTAGAGAGAAATTTTCAACTCTTTATCAACAAGACAGGGATAGACCTCCTCATATAAACTCTAAAAATATTATTATATTCTGCGACCGTGCCTTCCCATTATTTTTAAAGCACTTTAAAGATTTCCTTAACGCTTGGAATTATGATAAAAACTTATATATCGCTATTAGCCCCACATTTGAAGAGTTATTTAAAACAAACATTCAAAATATTAAGTGCCTACCTCTATATATCAATGAAAAAGATATTATCACTGATATAAAAAAACTAAAGCCAGACCTGATATTTTACTTTGAAATAGGAACCTCGCCTTTAAATTATATACTCCCTTTTTTACGTCTGTCCCATATACAGGCCACAGGGTTGGGCATTCCATCATCAACAGGACAACCTTATGTCGATTACATGATACAACAAAGCAGTCTGTTAAGAGAAGAAAATATCAACAAACTTTACTCTGAAAACCTTATTCTTTCTAAGAAGGTTGTTTTACAAAAACCAAAAACCAACTCAAATCTAGAGGCCCAAGGTCTCCCCGATGGCAACCTCTATATGCTCCACCATTACCATTTTAAAGTTCACCCAGATATGGATGAAATTATCAAAGAGATAATTTTATTAGATAGCAACTCTCGAATTATAATAGGTTATATGCCAACATATTCAACTCTTCAATGCATTCAACATCGCTTATTCAAAACTCTTGGACAACAACGATACACTAACCACATTTACACTCTTAAAGAGCAAAATATGAACCAATTACTTTCCATTATTAAAAAAGCAGATGTTGCTCTTGACACTTTCTACTTCGGCATGGGAACCACCGCTTTAGAGTGCATCTATAACAACTTGCCAATAGTGACTTACCCATCATTGTCAAGAACACATATCAGCCGAGTTGTTCAAGAAATATATATTAGATTGGATTCTCAACTTATTAAAGAACATTGTATCGCAGAAAGTAAAAATGATTATATTTATAAAACAACCCAACTAGCAACGAATAAACAACTCAACAACAAAATAAAAACTGAAATAAAAGAAAATATAGATAAAATTGATCAAGATCAAAAAATAGATAGCAACAGCTTGGCAGAAATTTTATATTCAATAAGCCATGAAACTTAAGCTATACCTATTTAAAGTCAGGCAAATCGTCCACATACCAAAGTGCCATTACCAAGTATTGCTGCACTGACCCGAGCAATAAAACAGGGTCAGGAAAATTAAATGGAGGCAAAAATAAGTTTACAATTCTGCCCATAAGATAACCTTGCTCATAACCAACGGGGACATCTTCATTCGTTCCTGGAACTTCAATGTTTACGTGCTTGCCTCCTAACATAGGTATTACTGGTGTAAAGTAAGTATTAGCCATAAAATATTTAGCACCACTAGACTTTATATTAGCAATCACTCGTTTTACATTATCATTAGAAATATGCAGAAATAATTCCTTGCAAAAAATTAGCTCTGCATTCGGACATAGGTCATTAATAATATCAAGATGTATAAACGTTCTGTTATCTGTCGCATATTCCTCCTTATTTTTTTCTATAAGAGACTTAACGATATCACAACCAATATATTTAGTTTTACCAAAGTCCACAGTCTTCATAAAATTAAAGTCACCGCACGGAATATCACAAAGACTATTTATGGAAATATTTTTACATATAAACTCCAAGCCCTTTCTTATATGAGCCGTTGCAGCTAGAGTTGACCCTGGCCCTGACGATGACTCATTGCTGCCCCAAGACAAATCATGACTTTCATATACCTCTGTGAATATTTTTTCATTATTTTTCACATACTCTCCAAATATAACATATAGATCAAGACTTATTTTTCCTACACCAAAACTGATACATACCATAAAACGAGTCTTTATTTTTATTTTCAAACTCACTCCAATAATCAAGATTAAAAAGCTTTGACTCATCACCAAATTCGTTCAAAAATTTAACGCGCAATTCCCTTGAAATATGAAATCCCATGAACTCAATATTTAACCTCTTTAGCATTTCTTTTATTTTTGGTATTGTGAACTGCTCTTCTTGAACATGAGCAACTAAATCCCTAAAAGCGCTAGCACTGTAAAAGTCAGACCACTTTTGAAAAAAATCATTATAAGGAGAGTCATTATTATTTAAAATATTAGATCTTATTTCATATAGACTTTTTACATCATAATTATCAGTTTCCTGCTTATATTCTTGCTTAAATTGATTAATACTACTTCTAGCTTGAGCACTGTATAAACCAACTTTAATAACACCACCAGGCTCTAAAATATCAATTAAATTGCTCCACCCTTCAAAAGGCTGCTTAAGATGGTGAAGCACTCCTACACATTCTATATAGTCAAATGTACCAAAACTATTTTTATCAAGATTCAGTAAATCCGCTTGATGAAAACTAACTTTTTTAATATCAGATTTTTCTACCATGTACTTAGCATACTTTAGAGAGTTAACACTGATATCTATTGCTAGAACTTCTTTATATAGGGTACTTTCACAAAACCCAACAACTTGCTTTCCTGTTCCGCATCCTGCAATTAACACTCGAGGATTTTTCCTCCCATTTAAAAACTTAGTTTTGTCTCGATCACAAAAGTTTTCAAATATATTACCCAATGGAACCTTACACCTTAAGTAATTGTTATATGTCCAACGAGGGTATGGATTTTCCTCATACATTTCTCTCACTAAACCACTGTCATCATTAATTTTAAAGCTGCTCTCTATATCAATTAACTTAACCTCCTGAGAAATATTAATCATTTCAACCATACTTTTTATATAAATATCACTATTAAACTCAACGCTTATTAAATCAATAATTTCTTTAGGCATTTCAAAGAACATAAAGCAAACTAAATTATAATAGATTTCATTTATTTCTTTTATTTTATTTATTTTCTCTATATCTTCATCATCATAAAAGAATATATATTCACACTTCCACGCCTGTTTTGATATAACTGATATTAAAAATAAAATTTTATCTGAAACTTCTTCCCTTTGAAGGATAAAATCAACAACAACCTTTCTTGATTTTACAAGAAAGACCTCCAGATAATTGCTATTCATTTGAAAATTTTCAAGATAGTAATAAACCAATTTTGTATTTAAGACACTAATAACATCGTCTAAATTAATTTCATCAACACTGCTATTTTGCAGCTCATGAAAATTTTTATTCTTCACTATCAACATATGGATAACATACTTAATCTGGTCTACCCCTCCTTTACCTTGTTCTAAAATATACTCAATGTCAGTAACTATACTATCCGTTTTTATAAGATCATCAAGTGTCATAATAGAAACTATATACAGATATAGAGAATATATATTTATTTCATAATTTGATTTTTAACAAAAGCATTAACTAGATTATATAATTCAGTCATAGGAACTAATTTGTTTTTGCAAGACTCACTAATAATTCTAGCAACAACTCCTTTATATTCTATTGATTTTTCTTTATCATTTTCATATAAAATAGCAAAAAAAGGCTTTTAAGGCTGTCTTTGAT
>NZ_MDTU01000001.1:2758963-2773899 GCF_001720395.1 Piscirickettsia litoralis | reverse complement strand
CAAATTTATCCCAACACTCTAAATCAAATAGATATTTTTCATACTTAAATTCAGACATAAATAAATTATATGTAGGCTTTAGTATTTGAAACCCTAAAAACTCCATTCCCAGGTAATCTAGTTCTTCTTTTATTCTAATAATCGTATATTGAGATTCTTGCACATGGGACACTAAATCTCTAAAACAACTTGCACTAAAAAAATCTTTCCAATTAAAAAAGAAACTACAATCTGATTGAGGATTAGATAAAATCTCATTCCTAATACTATATAAATCTTTAACTCTATATTGAGAAGTTTCATATTCATGCTGAGTTTTAAACTCATTCAATTTTCTTCGCCCTAAGCAACTATACAACCCTATCTTCATAACTCCATTTTTATTTAAAACATTAGTTAGTTTCTTCCATCCTGCTAAAGGCTCTTTTAAATGATGCAAGACTCCACTACATTCAATGTAATCAAATAATCCTATCTTTTCTTTTTCTATATTTAAAATATCAGCAAGGTAAAAATCAATGTTCTCAATGCCTGATTTTCCAGCCATATATTGCGCATACTGCAATGATTTTTGACAAATATCGATCACGATAAACTCACTATAATCCAAGCTATTGGCTAAAGTAATTGGCTGAAAACCGGTTCCACCTCCTGCAATCAACACCCTAGGCTGCTCTTTATTTTTTAGAAAAGAATAATTACTAGGCCTACAATATTTATGCAAAATTGTTTCAACTTGAATATTTTGATCTATAAAATTAAAATAAGTCCAGCGAGGATATGGATTTTCTTCATACATTTCCTTAACTTTTTCACTATCATTGTTAATTTTAACTATTTCTCTTATTTTCTCTTTTTTAATTAAATTATCAATATTTATTGTTTCTAATAATCTATCGACCACATTGTCTTCTACAAACAGGCTCCTAATTAAATCTACGGTTTTAACATCAGGTTGAAAATACATTAAGGATAAGAGATAATATGGTTTCTCTCTATTAAGTTCTAAAATACTATTTAATAATTCAATCTCACCTTCTGAATAATAGTAAATATATTCACTTTGCCATGCCTGCTTTGAGATCAAGCAGATAATATTCATCAGCTCAAAGATATTACTTTCTTTGCTACTTATCGCTCTAACTATCGACTTCCTGCATTTAATTAGAAAAACCTCAATAACTCTACTTGTAATTAAAAATTTATCCAAATAATGATTTAAAAGATTCTCTTTAAAAATAGCTTTAACTAGGTTAATATCTATATTTTTATCCTGGCTTGTATACTTGATAAAATCATCATTTCTTACTACTAACCCATGCACAGCCGCTTGAACCTGATCCAAACCGCCAAAATCCTCCTTCAAAAGCAAATCCAGATCAGCATGAATATCATCAATACTAACAATTAGATTGTAAGGAATGATAGAAATCATATAAATATATATTGCATATATATTTATATTTTTGCTCTTATGCCATGCATCCCTAAACAAGAAGTAAAATTCTGAGTAAAGCGCTTTATCATTCGAAGCAGCATCTTCAATTATCTTGAATAGTACCTGTTTACTTTTAGACAGCTTATTTTTATTTCTTTGATTACATATATTGTCTATCATGAATTTTGCTGATGCTATATATTTACCGCAAAAATAATAGCAAACAGCTAAATCAAAACAAATATCTGGATTTTTATTTATTTTGTAACCACTTTCAAAAAATGAGATTGACTCTTCATATTGTTTATTGTCAAAGTAAATCTGTCCCAATAGAAGCCAAGGCTTTTCATCCATACCTTTTGTTTTTTTATTTCTTTTTTTTGAATAGAAAATTGCACGCTCTATATCCGCATTATGGTATGAAGAGTATGCCTTTTTCATACACTTACTTTTCAACTTCTTTGTAATAGAGTCCATATATTATACTTCAAGTATTTTTTAAATATTCATTCATGCCTTTCATTGCTTTATTGGCATTACATAAATTTTTTGTGATATCTTCTTTACGATTTAGACAAATCTTTATTATCTTTTTATCTAATTCTATTAATAATTCAATTTCTTTTTTAAAGTTTCCTGTCCCAATATTTGAGTAAGACGCTATTTTATTAATATATTTTGACCGATTAACATCCATAGTCACTAGAGAATCCCATTCACCCTCTTCTGCTTTTAATAACATGCTTTCCATGATTTCCCTAAGCGCTTCTAAATCTTCCTTTATAGACATTATCTTATGAATTCTCCTCTTTAGATTCTGATATGCTTTGATCCCTCAAAAACTTTAGTGCATCATCTTCAATCGAATCCCAACCACTTTTAATTTCTGACATTGATTTAAAAACATTATCCAAATAAGCGGTATCATTTTCCATATTTGCTCGAGTCAGCTGTATAGACATATATTCATATAAGTTATCTAGGCTTTTGCTTAATTCAGCCCCTTGTTCCATGTCTAAACTCATTCTAAGCGCATTAACAATTTTTAAAGTCGCTTGAATCAATTCACACTTTTTTTCAATTTGATTATTTTCAATCGCATGCTTCGCTTCTAAAACTCGTGACAAGACACCTTCCATCAAAAGTTGAACAATACGATAAGGATTAGCATCAACCTCAGATCGAGAGACGGTGCTTTTATACTCTTGAATTCCTCTATTCATTTAGTTTCTCCAAATCAACCCTTTTTAACTGTTATTTACTCGAGGAAGATTGTTTTACAAATCCAGGTAAATTCTTTAAGCTCTGTTCAAGCGATGCGCTCGTATTTGATAACTGTCCTAATAACGTATCAAGAGCGGTAAATTCCTTGGTGATTCTTTGCTGGTAACCGGTGATATAGGCGGCAAGCTGAGCAGCTTCTGTATCAATTCTCTTAAGATTATCATCTAAACCATCCAATTGAGATTGAAATGTCCCCGTTGCGCTCGTATATGAATTAATTGCACCATCGATGCGCTGTCCAAAACCATTGTTCTTATCCGTTAGAAAGCTAATGACCTCAGCTGAATTGCTTGCCAACTCAGTATCCAGTTTAGACGAATCAAATGTCAGATCTCCAGCACTATCCATGCTAATGCCTAACTGAGTAATATTTGTAACTTTCGTATTCACCGAGATATCATTAAAAATATTACGCATTAAATTTCCCGTCAAACTGCGTACAGTACCATCACCAAACAAAGCGCCCGACTCCCTGGTGTCTGCATTATAAAAGGTTAAATCCTTAATCTTTTTATTGAGCGTATTATATTGCTTAACAAAATCATTAAGCACCGTGTTAATGCCACTATTACTTGTTGATACCGTTAGTTTTTCTGTGCTTCCTGCATTTGTTTTAACGGCTGTAATCGTTACATTATCGATGACACTAGAGAAAGTATTTGTACTACTGGTTGCTGTGATGCCATCTACATTAATAGATGCATCCACTCCTGGTGTTGTTGCATCAGCCTCTATGCTATTTACAAAAGCAGTAAAGTTCGCGGTGCCACCTGTTTCACTGATTGTTAGTGTTTTAGCGCCTGTACTATTTGAGGTAAGCACCAAATCAGAGCCAGATGCACCATTAATTACAGTTGCTGTTACGCCGACATTATCTGACGCATTGTTAATCGCATCACGAATCTCACTCAATGTACTCTCTGACGAATCAATAGCCACATTAAAACTAGCAGTGCCAAGCTGCACGGTCAATGTTGCCGTTCCTGAACTTTGTAGATCTAATGCTGAGTCAAACGCATTACTTGATTTTTTACTCACTGCTGTTGCAAGGGCAGTTACCTCAACCTCATAACTAGCAGCAACCGCTCCAGTAGACGCCGTTGTTGTGAAGATCGTCTTATCTGCAGAAATTGCATTATAAGTTACAAAGTTTGTCGAATCTTTAAGTGCTGCGGTTGCAGAAGCGAGACCAGAAGCTGTACTTTTCAATTCGCCCAATGCTGAAATCTCAGTGTCGACTTCATTCTTGCGCTTGGCCAATAAAAATTCACGAGGAGCAGCCTCAGCTTCAACAAGTTGGCTAATCAAGTTCTGTATATCAAGGCCAGAACCCACACCGGATACTGAAAGCCCCATATCAATACTCCTCTAACTCTAAACAGTTCATATCACGCAAACTTCGTGCCACCCCCTTTATCTAAATTAGACACGAAAATTCGACAACAATGATAATGCACTTTCATCCCCTTGTTCTTGTAATGCTTTAATTTGCGAATGAATTTTAAGTACTTCTTCTGAAGGAATTTGACGTATGACCTCACCCGTTTGCTTATCCTGTACAAACGCAACCGTTTCGTCCACATCTTCTCGCAACTCGAAGCTAATCTTTTGCCCGTGAATAGGCTTAATAAATTGATTGATGTCAACAATGGCTTGCTCAAGGCGCTCTTTAGACTGAATGTCAGAAGAAGGCTCAGCTTTATCAACGTCCTGAACAACCGTTTGCTCTTTAAGCTCTTGGTCTAACCGGGTTAGGCGCTCTGCTTCGTTGATACTCACCTTTGTCTGAGCATCTGCATTGTGAGTCTGTATGGATGTATGTTCAAGTTTCATGACCATACCTCCTTGCTTTCTACAATAAGGTTAAGGGAGCATCGCCCCCTTGAACCTCAGTTTACAAACGTTCTACTTATCATTCCTCTTGGCTATATGAGCGATAGTACGGCAGCAGGTATCTGATTCGCTTGCGCCAACATTGCTGTACCTACTTGAGAGAGGATCTGCAGTTTAGACAGTTGTGCGGTCTCAGAGGCAAAGTCCGCATCCTCAATCCGTCCTCGAGAGTTTGTCGTATTCAGTTGTTGACTCTCAAGGTTACTAATCACTACACCTAGCCTATTTTCTATCGCACCATTATTCGCCTGTGAATCCGTCAATCTATTCAATGCTTCATCAAGGGCAAATATCGCTGATTTTGCAGCTGCGGTAGTCTTAATGTCCGAAGCATCGACTGATTTAAAACCAGCAGCATCCGCTGTTGTCGTACCAATATCAGCAACAGCCGATGTTAACGTAAATGCTTTAGAAGAATGATACTCAACGATACCTGTAGCAATAAAGCTATCATTACCGCCAGCATCTTGAAGCACTAATCCGGCTGTACCATCTTGCTCAGTTAGCGTCATGGTTCCTGCCGCACTAGAGTCAAAGGTATCTAGCGAAATATTTTGACCACTGCTGCTGATTAGAGTCATAGACCCTTTGTCTGTCGAGCTCAGCTCAGCAACCACACCATGCGTTCCTGTCGTATCATTAATCGCTTGGGCCAATGCGCTCAAATCACTAGTATCAGCGATGGTCGCAGTGATTGTCGTGAAATTATAATCCGCTGCCACACTTCCTGTGCCTGATCCCAAACTAAAAGTCACATCGCCTGCCGCTGTTAACGCGCTTAATGTCGCCTTAGTTTCTGCTGATGCAGTAACTCCATGATCGCCTGTGCTATCATTCACAGCTTTTGCAATCACCGCAGCAGACATACCGGCTGAGGTAGTCGTTGCTGTAGCCAAGCCAAACGAAGTCGCTGCCGCACCAAAATCCGCATCTGCTAAAGACTTAGTGCCCAAATGACCTACGATTGTTAGATCTGAAGAAGCAAGAATGGCATTATCAACATCTTGCGCCGTACTTAAAACAGCAATACCTAAGCCTGTTGATGCCATTTCAAAGTCAAATACAGCAGCACCAGCATTGACTGCGGTTGTTTTATAGTCACCAATCGCCGTAGCACGAGAATCTGCAAACGACATCGAAATCGTTTCTGAAGTCGTTACTCCCACTTGGAAATTTTTACCTGCGAATGAACCATCGAGTAATGACTGACCATTAAACTTAGTACTATTCGCTGTTTCTGTAATAGAGGAAGCTAACTGTTGGAACTCTAAGTCCAAATTCACCCTATCAGATGAACTATTTGTACCGTTTAAAGATTGCAACGCTAACACACGCATACGCTGTAATGAAGCAATATTGGTGTTGATCGCAGAAGATGCCGTCTGTACCACCGAAATACCATCATTGGCGTTTCGTGCCGCTTGCCCAAAGCTCATAATATCAGTACTTTGACGCGCCGCAATTGCATAACCTGCCGCATCATCTGCCGCACTGTTAATTCGTTTACCTGTCGCTAAGCGTTGAAGGGTTGTCTGTAAAGACATGTTGGTCTCATTGATGCGATTTTGCGCAACCAAAGAGGTGAAGTTGGTTACAACTGAAAGTGCCATTTTGTTAACCTCATTACTACCCGAATTATTGGGAACCCCCAATCATCCGTGGTTGCAATGGGCCATCATTGGCACAGGAACTCTAACACTATGTCAGGTTTTGTATCGGCCATTGATGATAAACACTTTAGTTTTTCAAAAAAAGTATTCCCCCCTTTAACCATATAACTCATTAATTTATAAAAATTTTAATGCAAGATAGCACTTAAGGTTTTATTTATTGTAATAACTGTAGCGCCGTTGCCGGCAACTGATTGGCCTGAGCCAACATCGCCGTCCCAGCTTGCAACATCACCTGGAATTTCGATAAATCCGTAGACTCTGCAGCAAAATCAGCGTCTTCGATACGCCCTCGCGCAGAGGTTAAGTTAATCTCCTGGCTTTCTATGCTTGCAATCGTTACATCCAAACGATTTTGCTTCGCACCTAACTGAGCTCCGATGGTTGTTAGCGCATCCAAAGCCGAATCAACAATTTCTACAGTTAATAATGCATTAAATCGATCTAGAATATTCATACTTTCCACAGAGCTTAATAGTGAAAATTTAGTATCGCCTGCGGCCCCCACAAACACCCCTCCAACGGTATTCGTCCCTGCCACACTAGAGGCCAAATTAAATTGTTTATCAGATTTAAACTGTAGCGCCCCAATCGCGACAATAGAGTCTGTGCCTCCAGAAGTGAGATTGATTGCAGCAACGCCATCCATCCCTTGAACAGCAATTGTTCCTGTTCCAGAGTTCAAAAAGTTTTCAATCCCGATATTTTCGCCTTCATCATGCTCTAGAATAATCTCATCAAGGTCCGCACTTAAAGAGGCTGTAATTCCCGTCGAAGCGCTTAGATCATTAATGCCTGCCGCAAGTGCTGTTAGGTCATTAGTATCATTGATCTGAACATTCACAGCATAGCCTGAGGTCCCTTGTGTAATCAACGTCCCTCCATCACCATAGAGTGTAAACGAGATCTGCCCTGCGTTTTGAAGGTTAGATAAGGTCATTCGTGTCCGCCCCTCAACTCGAACCCCTGTACTTTCTTTCTCAGCATTAATCGCTTTAGCAACATCCTTTGCAGATGAGGCCGCCGGAGCGGTTGGAACAGCATAGTTAACTGTGACTGCAGGACCTGCATGACCGTCTATCGTTATATTTTGTGCGACAATCTGATTAACAAAAGCATCTAAATTAGCCGCAGCTCCAGCCGTCCCTAGCACACCCGCTCTGAGCGCGCCCATATTATCCCCTTGAGCGGCACCAACGGCAGTCCCAGTGATTCCTCCGCCATATTCAGCCATCCCTATAACTGCAGGCTTTGTATTACCAAAAGTCAGTGACAAAGTATCATCGACTTCTACACCAATTTGAAACATCTGGTTTGCAAGGGAGCCATCGAGCAATCGCACCCCATTAAACTTAGTTCTATCTGCGACAAAACCAAATTCCTCAATAATTTCTTGAACTTCCAAGTTTAAGTTAGATCTATCTGTCGAATTATTGGTATCATTCGCAGACTGCAATGCGAGCGTTCTAACACGCTGTAGCATATTAACCTGTTGGCCGACTGACCCCCCCTGCAATTTGTACTAGCGACACCGCATCACTTGCGTTTCTCACTGCCGTATCGTAGCCTTTTAGGCGGGTTGTCATCCGGGTAATAATCGCATAGCCTGCGGCATCATCTGCGGCGGTATTCACTCGCTTACCTGTGGTTAAACGCTGCATCACTCGATTGATATTCATATCAACCGCTTCTAAACGATTCTGTCCAAGAATAGCCGTGAAGTTAGTATTAATAGAAATTCCCATTGTCCGGCCTCCATGCCGCTTATGGACCTATCCATAGTCCTTTGTCATGTTATCGGAGCCTACAATAATAACTTTAATCCAAGACCTCATCCCTCAGTAAAATTGACAAAAATGGCTTAAGCAGTCAATAGTCTAAAGATATAGCTTGCATTTAAGAAGATCACTAATGCCTAAAATACAAGAGAAAAATTCGCAATCACTCTTGGACCACGCAAACTTATGCTTTGAAAAAAATAATATCCCTACAGCACTCACACTCTTTTTACAATACCTCAAGGATCATCCACACGACCCTGATGTACTAGGAAAAGTTGGCGCTATTTACTTACATACTAATCAGACCGCAAAAGCACTAGATTACCTAGAACAATCGTGTAATCACTTAATAACAAACGGTAAAATTTCCTATTTGCTCGATCTATATAAGAAAAACAATGGCCAAGAACGAGGTGCTCAATATTTCAATAAGCTCCCTTGTTGCTTTGATAAATACTTCGCACTTTATACTCTATATAAGAGCGAAAATTACAGGAAATCACAAGAGAATTTTCTAAAAGCATGTCAATATGAACCAAATACAAGCCGGTTACTTGATAATATTATTCCCCTTTATTGCGATTATCAGTACTCAGAGGAAACTTTAGCCGCATATAAAATCCTCTACGAGAATCAAAAAAGCTCAATAATCATTAATTTATTATATATTAATATCTTATTAAAATTTAATGCCTATGAAGAAGCTCATTCTATTGTTTTACAAATAGTCGATAAAATACAATCTATAGATATCGCAGCATCTTGCAGTTTAATTTATTTTGCAACCGCTGCAGGCTGTGACATAACAGTTGCAAAAAAGATTTTAAGCCTTATACAACAAAGCAAGCTTAATATCAATATTGTTATCAGCCACTCTGGGCTAAGCAGCCTGCGCTATAGTCACTTTATAAAAAAGGAAACCTTAGAGTTCTTTTTAAGGCTACATGATGACCAAGTGTTAACATGGCCTTGGCTAACATCAAAAACATTTAATATTTGCGATCAAAGTTTAACTAAATCACAAATGACAAGCCCTATAGACTTAGATCAAATACTTAAGGACAATAAAAACTTAATATTTTCTTTAAAAAAACCTGACTTCATCTTCGATTATTTAGGCTTAGCAGACAGCAAAATTAAGACATTAAAAGAAGAATATTATTCTTTCTATCACACGGATGAAAAAAAAGAAATTATCACCCCTCAACAAGAAAGAATCGCTTTGTTTTGTGATCGAGGAATAATATTATTTAAACAGTATTTTTTAGAAGCCATAAGAGACATACAAGAGAAATGTGACCTTTTTATTATATGCAGCGACTATGAAAAGCAGCATATTAATGAGCATATAAAAGAAAGCAATATCATCAGCTTTGATTCTTTTAATCCAACAAATACCTACATACTAGAAACCATTAAACTAATTAAATCTTACAAATTTAATTTAATTTACTATTTTGAATGTGGCACTACTTATTATAATTATTTCTTCCCATATTTTAGGCTTGCTAAAACACAGGTAACAGGCTTAGGAATGCCTCACACCACAGGCATAAAAGAAATGGATTACATTGTCCAACCATCAAGCCTTCTGAAAAGCGAAGAACAAAATAAAAATTTTTCAGAAAAGTTAATTTATATAAAAAATATTTTATTATATCAGCCCAAAGGAATTAATGAACACTTAGAACCTCAGGGCCTTCCCGAGGGAAATTTATATATGCTTCATCACTCGCACTTTAAGATTCATTTTGAGATGGATGAAGTCATCAAGGAGATATGCAAGAAGGACAAAGAAGCCAAAATACTGATTGGATCAAGGCCTTTTTATGCCACTTTAATCACCCTGAAAACTCGCCTCAAAGAAGCACTCGGTGACGATATCTTTAAACAAGTTGTAACCTTGCCGACTATATCAGTCAACGAGTTATGCTCAATACTTAGAAAATCGCATGTCATGCTCGACTCATTTTACTTTAGCGCAGGCACAACAGCTTCTGAGTCCATATACTCATGCTTACCGATAGTAACATACCCAAATATTAAAACCTCACATATCACCAAAGTCGTTGAAGAAATATACCAGCTACTAGATAGCGATTTGCTTAAAAAATATTGCATTGCAGAGAGTAAAACAGATTATATCAACAAAGCCGTTGCAATTGCTAAAAACAAAGACTTAAACCAAGAACTCAGCCATGAAATTAAAGAAAATTTACACAAGTTGGAAGGTCAATTTGAACGATCTTCTCAAGAGTTTTCGGAGCTGATTATCAATTTATCTAAGTAGCTCATCAATTGAAAAATATTTTTCCTTCAGATCATTTTTAAAATGGTTATACTTTGTTTGCTCATCTTTTTTGGCAGTGACCATCCAGATATAAGACTGCTCCGTATAGGCAAGATCACAAAACATTTTAGCCTCCAACCGTTCATAATGGCCAGGTTTATCCTGCAAAGTAATCTCATACGCAAACTTTAGTGCAATTTGATCTAAAAACCATAACCCTTTACCAAGTAAGATATTGTTCATGATAAAATAAGACACATGCCTCAAATAGTTTAAAGCGACTTCACCATGCTTTAAGTAAACAACTCCAGCTGCAAGTCTCTCCCATTCTGGCGCATACTCATCACCAAGAACCGCTATAGGACGATGAATATGACTTGTTATTTCATTAACAGGAACTCTAAATAAACTATCACAATCAACGATAATAAGGGATTGCCGATAAGCCTGCATATACTGATAAGCACGACAAAATCGCATTGTACTCGTATATAAAGGACAATCCATATAGTAATCAAGATAGTGAATAGTCTCAAAGCTATACGTACAAGTTATATACTTTAGTTCTTCAACTCGTTTTATTAGCTTATCAAATTCATTGCGCTCAAAGCCATCATCATTAAATAGATGGACATGAACATTCGTTTTTACCCTTTGCGCATTGATAGACAAAATAGAATAAACACAATGAGATAGAAAATAAGAATAATCACACGCAAAAAATACACAAAGATCATGACCTTCTTTTCTTGTATGAGAGTGAAAATGCGCTTCAGGAAATTGTGTATATAAACTTTCAATATTAAGATCATCTTGGCAAAACGAGCTAAAATCAAGATCACTTTTAATTTGATTAGAGCACTTAAAAGAAGAGGTCATCAAACATAATTCAACTAGATTTTTTGAGTCTATATGGTGCTGCTTTGCTTCTTCGGCACAAACCACACTCTTTAACCATAACCTTTCAAAAGAGTATATAACCGCAAGGTAAGCAGAGGATAAATAAAAGGGTATAGCACTACTTCTGGATTGCTCTAAAAGCGAAATAACATCGCTGTACTTCCCTTGTTTAAAGCAGATTATTGCCATATTATGATAATAGTATGCTATTTCACTATGAAGTGTTACTGCTTTCTCTATTGCTTCATAAGCCTCATCAACTCTTTCTTTAAAAAATAAACAGACTGAGTAGTAATAATAGTATATCGACTCTTCAAGAGACGTTAAATTAGCACTAGTGACTATTGTTAGGTTAGCTTGAATATACTCTTGAGCAGCATTATAGTTTTCTTCTTCAACAAATTCATTTACCCGATATAAAATTTCTTGAACCTCAGGGCTAGAAACAGCCAAATATAAATCCTTATCTACCCACAAAGAATCAAATATAGAGGTATAGTATTCCGCTGCGTTAATAAAATACTTCATAAAAACAAATATATGAATTTGACAATACTAGTATTTAATTGTAGATAATTAAATATTAACCTGTCAATAAAGACTTAACATGAGCAATGATAATATTATACTCGCCGACCAGTTAATGCATAACGGTAATACTGATAGAGCATTACCTATCTATCTTGAGTATATAAAAGATGATCCTAAGAATGACAAAGTTTTAATCAATATTTTTTCTATTTATCTAAGCACAAACAAAAAAAATGACGCATTAGACTATCTAGAAAGGTCATATACGATACAACCAACCATGAAAAAAATTAGAAATTATGACTTCTCTTTATATCGACCTTAATCAAGTAACGAGAGGCCAAAACCTAATTTCAAAAGTAAGTAATATAGATAGCTTTTCAAGAAACCTATCTCTATTTATAATAACAAAAAGCAAATATCCAGAAAAGAGTGCTTACTATTTCAAAGATGCATGTAACAGCAATCCTAATCATAAGTCTCTCTTACTAAATTTGCTACCAATTTACAACAAGGTCAATGCGCCTATCGATATTTACTCTGATATTTATGATGAGCTAATCTCTAATCATAGTGATTCTTTAATCTTAAGTATACTGTATTGTAATTACATGATAAAAATTAACCAATATGATAAAGCATTATCTATAGCAAATAATTTTTATAAGATTAAAAATAAAGATAACTCTTTGTATCCAATATTAATAAATACCATGATATGTGCAGGCTGTAATAATGAAACTATAGAAAAAATATTACCAAAAGGTAATATAAATAACATTATCTACGATTCAAATATTATCGAGCTACACCCAAACTATTATATAAATAAAGAATCTATTAAAAAAGCATACAGTCGAATTTCTCTTAACAATAAACACTTAAAAAAAATTACACTAAATAATATCTATCCATCAGTTGCAACAAACTCTGAGAATAATAATTATCATAATAAAAAATTAATTAATTTTCTAAAAATTATTCAGAATATGAAAAAATAAACATAAATAATTCACTGAAAAAAAGATAACCAGCCATTATTATATTTACCTAAGCCAAACTTCTTTATTGACTACACAGGCATCAACGATAAAGATAGGCTAACGATAAAAGAGCTGTTTTCTAGTTTATATTACAAAAATACAGAAATTAGCAAAGAAAACTCTGGAAGAATATTAATATTTTGTGATAGAGCTTACCCTTTGTTTATAAAACACATGGGAAATTTTATAAAAAACTGGCAGTATGACAAAGAAATATATATTTTTGTTGATCAATCATATCATAGTATAAGTCACCACGAACTTAATTTTCATTTAATCAATATTAAGGTAGATAACTTTAATAATTCATCAATCCTTGAAGCATATCACTATTTAAAAAAAGTTCAATTTTGATTTCGTATACTACTTTGAATCTGGCACATCTGCACTTAATTATTTTTTCCCATACATGAGACTCGCCCCTGTGCAAGCTGTAGGAATTGGTAGCCCAGTAACATCGGGAAATAATAATATTGAATATAGCATTCAACCCACCACCTCCCTCCAAGAAAAAAAGACTCAACAATATTACTCTGAAAAAATAAATTATATTAATGGAATATTTTATGGAGAGATAAATTTAGCGCATATAAATATAGAGCATAGCAATTCTCTTCCAAATGGAAATATATATATGTGCCACCACTCACACTTCAAAATTCATCCAGAAATGGATGATATTTTTTTAGAGATATGTAATAGAGATAAAAACTCAGTTATAGTTCTCGGCTCATTGCCATATTTTTCAACGCTCAAAGCTATAGAATATAGACTTAGTGAAAAACTAGGTGACAAATATAAAAAGCATATTTTTATCCTTCCAGAATTAAATTTAGCCTCATTACAAGGCATATTATCAAAATCTCATGTCATGCTTGATACTTTATTTTTTGGCTCAGGGACAACTGCAGTTGAAGCAACTCACGCACTACTACCCGTTGTCAGCTACCCTAACCTACGCCACACTTATGTTAGCAAAATAGTCGAAGATATATATAATCTACTCGATTGCCAACATATAAAAAACGCATGTATTGCATATAACACCAATGACTACATAGAAAAATGTGTTGAAATCGCTACTAATCATGAACTAAGAAACTTTATAAAGAAAAAATAAAGGAAAATATTTATAAATTAAAAGAAACCTCTAACACTACTATCGATCAATTTTCTGATGAAATATATAAAATGTCTTTTCATAAAGCTTAAATATTTTTTATATTCAATTTCGATATATTTTTATAAAACTGATCTGCATCAATCACCTTCATAAAAAAGATCCTCCAAGAACAAACTTATCCCCAATAAATAGGCTTAATAATTTCACGATATGATCTACAGCAATTTTTGGGGCCATCACCATACACCCACTCATAATCATCAAAAATTACCCACGCATTATTCACTAAATACTTAGACCATATTTTAATATCATTAAAAACGGCCTCTATATTGTGATTAGCATCAATATGTAAAATGGCTATTTTATTAGTGACTTTAGATCTTCCAAATTCATTAGTAAAAATAACACTATCTTCATATTTATCTATCGCTTTATTTGATATTTCCCTTATATAGTTACAATTATTTGAAATTGTATTTGACATATTAACAATAAAAGAGTCAAACATATTATCCCAATTCATTTGCATTAATTGGGAGCTTGTTAATTCGCTCTTTTGTTCAACCGAAATTTTTTCATTCCATGAATCTATACATATTAATGTACCGATATCGTAGTAAACAGACAAATTTAGTAATGCAAATGAACTTCGCCCCCACGCAGAACCTATTTCCACTAAATCTCCACTTGGGCTGTCCATACAAGCTCGAATAAACCCCATTAACTTTTCTTCTTGCATCTGCCCATATATAGACATAGAACTTTTAATTAAATTAGAAATATAAAATTTATTTGGTATATTACTTGCTTTATTAAAGCCTTTTAAGTAGTCTCGTATAAACCTGGACCTTTTAAGCAAAGCTTGGTCACAATCTTCATGAGAATAGCAATAGTTATTATGCATTACTTTTTCAAAAAAGCATGGATTCTTTTCTTTTAAAAAACTTATATGCATATAAATTAGGACAAAAAACGTCAGT
>NZ_MDTU01000001.1:2755844-2758532 GCF_001720395.1 Piscirickettsia litoralis | reverse complement strand
TTTATCGAAAAAAATCACCTTCAAAAATATATGGAATTCTCTCATTGATTTCATAATAATCTTCATATAAGTTATTGGCTATTGAACTTATGCCAACTACTGCATACTTTGAATATCTAGAGTATAAATAGGACTCATACATCGATGATGGAAAAACTGCACAAAACTCTTTATTCATCAAAAATAAACTCATTTGCTAATTTTTTCAATCACTTTAGCCGGAGTTCCATATGATAGCGTATTCGGGGGAAATATTTGATAAGACCACTGAGCCTGCACCGACAACCGCTCCCTTATCAATTTTAACCTTTCTTGCTAAAACTACCCCAATAGAAACAGTCACTAGTTTTTCTACTTGTACATGTCCACCTGTTATCACACCAGGGGCCAAACTGCTAAAACAGCCAATTGTTGAGTCATGATCAATTGAAGATGCGGTATTGATTATGCAAAAATCATTGATTATACAGTTTGAATTTATTATAACCCCAGGCATAATAGTAACTCCCACACCAAGAGTCACGCTATCCATGATCACCGCTGTTGGGTCTATCACATTAATAAATGTGAAATCCTTATTCTTGCTTAAAATTTCTCGATATACACTTAACCTTGAGTAGTTATCCCCTATTGCGATAAACCCAGCTGCACACTTATTTTTTTCCATAATCAACTGAATATTTTCTATTCCCCCTAAAATAGGATAGCCGTAGACAATTGTTCCTGGTGCTTTATAGTCATCAATTAAACCAACGATATTAAATGTATTCAACTTATTTAGAATATCAATCACAACTCCAGCATGACCAGATGCTCCGAAAAATAATAATATTATTCATACATACTCTTGCCTATTTTTCAATACCATATGAAAGCCTACCCCATCGCTTACCTTTCCTATAAAAAAAATTATTTTTGCAGCCTTCTCTAAGCCAGCCTAGTTTTTCAAATAATCGTATTGATTTAGTGTTATATTCTATAATATCTGTATCTAATCGGACTAGACCCAATTCTAGAAAAGAATAATCTGTTATTAGGTTAACTGATTCTTCACCATATCCTTTTCCTTGATATTCTTTATTACCAATCATAACTCCAAGATATGCATTTCTATTTTTCCAATCAATATTCACTAAACTAATCGTACCAATTGGTTCATTATTACTATTACATATTATAAAGCGTCGATCATTTTGGGTTTGATCTTGATCAGCTATCCACTTACGAATAACAGTTTTAGAACCAGGAAAGTGCCAACCACATAACATTTCATTAATTTCAGGGTCATTAGCCCATAAATATAAATGATCTAAATCATTTTCTTCAATAGCTCTAAAATAAACTCTCTTTGAATAAATTCCCATTAGCCCACCTTTAAACTATTAATCAAGTCAACTATCTTTTTCATGTGCTTTATGCCATAACGATGATCTATAGGTAGCGGTATTAAATTTTTAGATAAATATTTTTCAAAATTATTTAAATTAGAACCAATATTTTTCCAATAATGTGCAACAAACACTTTATTTTTGATAAAATCTTCTCTTGATAAATTACTAGTTAATAAAGGGTAAACCATCGGACCTAGCGCTGATTGGATATTAATTTTTAACTCATTTAAACAACCTAATTTATCATGTAAGTATGCAAAGTTTTCTACTCTAGCTTGTCTTAATTTCTCAAAATCTACTAAATCAAGCAGTGATTGAGTAGCGACAGACATTTTTTTTACTTCGCTATTCTCAATATTTATTTCGTTGTGCTTATATTTAGAGTAACTTTCTTGGTCAGATTTTTTATTTTTATAAAAAAAATCATGTGATTCACAACTCTCACCCAATGGTAATTTTTCATATTTATTTTTAAATTTTTCAGAATCAAATTTCAAATATCCCCCATCAGCTACAGGGAAAAATTTTCTTGGCGAATAAAATGACATATGGTTTGATGTACTATAAAATGCCTGACAGCAATCTATTATTAGTTTTTTCTTTTCTTCTGAGCCATTAACAAAGCTATCTTTTATGCCAAAATAATTGACATATACAAAATATTCATCTTTTGGAATTTCACAGTCAGGCTCTAGATTATCATTAATATGGTAAAAACTACTTCGCATATATTTTCAATATCAGTTTTAAATTTCCCACAAGTATAATAAGGTAAATATATTTTATTAATCTTCAAACAATCGATCAAAAATAACAGGCTATTTCTGCCACTATTTAACCTTAGTGACTCTTGATGGATAGAAGACCTCTCTAACAAAGAGCAGTAGTTAATGAACCCTCCTATAGGATAGTTATTAAAGTACGCCATATTCATTCAATACTCTTTTCGTTAATTCATCAATATCAAAAACCATAAGCTCATGAATAATAGACAACCTATCAGTTACTTTGCAGTCAATAAAATCTATTTTTACATTATGTTCACTAAATTTACATTTTTGATAAAGGTTTTTACCACCAATCGAATTTACATAATGACTACAGTTAAAATAACGGCATATTTCAATAATTTTTTCAAACCTTTCTTCACAAACCAACTCTAGCTCAGATGATCTAAAAAATTAGAGTATTAAAATTTAAAAGCTTTGCTATCTTAGTAATAGTTTCAATATTGTAATCAGATAAATTATCTGATTTTTGCATCTATTATATTAGAAATAACAGATTCGTCATTTTT
>NZ_MDTU01000001.1:2752003-2755519 GCF_001720395.1 Piscirickettsia litoralis | reverse complement strand
ATCTTTACTATAAAAAACATCTTTTATTACTCCCGAAGTTGACTTTCTTAATATCGGGAATGTAAATAGTGATTTTTCTCCATCTTGACTAATGTAATTTCTGTTATACCAGTGTGACTTAGTATACTTAACGTCATCATAAAAAACAAAAATATCAACAAAGTTAATTAACTGAAAATAGCCAAGATAGGGAACAAATAAGGTTGCATGATTGCAATTTTATTCATAATTCACAAACTGAGTAAATACTAGCACAAAGCTCAGGGTAAATACTTCCTAACATATAACAGCCTTCAAGAAACTCTCTATCAATAACTTCATGCTGCAAACAAAGGTCAAGCTGATAGTTTGCCAAGGGTTTAAACATCACACCACCACTTTTTATTACTTTAAAGCCCGCTTGTTTTAACTCAAAATTTAGAGTGTCAAAACTAAACGTCTCATGGTGACCATGCTCTTCTTCATATTTTGTAACAACATGATTATAATCAACAACCACCATAGACGAAGCAATTTGTCTCGATGCAGCATGTGCATTTGGCACAACAATAAATAGCCTTCCAGAACCACTTAGGTATTTTTTTACTGTATTTAGTAAGTCTTTTCTGTTTTTAACGTGCTCATAAGAATGAACCATAAAAATATTATTTACTTTTGTGGACAAATCTAATTCTTCAAAAAACTGATTGATATAAGTAATATTTTCTATATTATTCAGCTTTGATATATTTATCGCCTCGATAGAAGAGTCTACCGCATAAACTTTACTAAAATACTTTGCGATATTTTTAGTAAAATCACCATGATAACAACCTAACTCAATGGCATCTCCATCGATGAAGTATATTTGCAATTCTCTTACAAGATACTCTCTTAAAACAGCATCAAAGTTATACTTGTACTTTATTTTGTTCTTTTCATCTATATTAATGCTATTTTTCATAATCCATATACCACTCATCAAGACTCTTAGGAACCTTACTTATTCTTCCAAGAATCTTTTTATAAAATTTATTTTTCATACCTGTTGGCAAGCTTATAAAAACTTCACTATAATCTGCTTGCTGCTTAAAATACGATTGAGTGTAAGTTAATGTTAATGCCCTTCTTTTATCTAATACTTGGCTTATTCCTGCCCGATGCCAAATATACGAATTAAAAAACAAAATACTCCCAGCATTGGATAAAACTTGAAGACTATCTCGCTCAAACTCACCCACTTCTGGCTTACCTGCAACTTTATGAGAACCTGGTAATATTTCAATCGCACCATTTAATTTAGAAAAAGAATCTAACATAACCAGCACATTGATCATCAATGGATAGTCTTTAATATAAACATTTATATCTCTGTGAATTTCTTTAATATAGATATTTTTATCCATACTTTCATTATTAATGACACCGCCAAAAGAGTTTAAAATGAATTGATTGTTATTAAAATAATGACTTAATACGTTGCAATCTTCTATTTTCTCTAATACCGTTAGAAACCTATAATCAGTCAATGGTAAATGATGAAAAATCCCAGGGCGTCGATAGTCTTGCCAAGGCTGGTAAGTCACCTCACACCGGTCGATTAGTTCTTTATATAAATCGACCTCATCTTTACTAAAAACATTTTCAACAACTAGCCAGCCATTATTTTCTAACTGTAACTTACTACTTTCTAACGTCTTCACGAAAACAGCCTAATATTTTATTAACTACTAACGTATCAATTCCAAGATAAAAAGGAATAGAGACCACTGTCTGACTAAATTTGAAT
Source organism: Piscirickettsia litoralis (assembly GCF_001720395.1). Taxonomy (NCBI): domain Bacteria; kingdom Pseudomonadati; phylum Pseudomonadota; class Gammaproteobacteria; order Thiotrichales; family Piscirickettsiaceae; genus Piscirickettsia; species Piscirickettsia litoralis. The sequence continues at coordinate 2,753,751 of NZ_MDTU01000001.1, read as the reverse complement.
GAATTTTCAAATTTATCATCTAACAATTGCCAAATATTTCTGCACTCCATAGCCCCCTGAAGTTCTTGCTTTATATTTTTTATTGTTTTCTCATCTAATTTTAATATGCAGTTTGAAGTTACATAACCATCACTAAACTGACTTACTGAACCAAGGTAAGAGTGGTAGGATTTTATTAGCTTTTTCCAGCATTGCCGATGCTGCGGCCATTCATCAAGCATCGCATGCCCAACAGCTGCATGATATTCACTCATTTTCGCATTGACCCCAACAACTGGAACATTGCGATTTTCATCTATACCAAAGTTGGTAATTTTCTTTACTTTATCAATAAAATCTGTATTTTCACTCAAGACCAAACCGCCTTCACCAATGCCAAATACTTTTGTTGCATGAAGGCTGATAATAAAAGGTAATGTGGTCTTTTTGCCTGTTTGTTTAAAACTATCAAAACACGCAGCACCATCAATAATCACAGAAATACCATAAGAATTAGCCAATTCTTCCCATGACGCAATATCAACCATTTTTCCAAATGGACAAACAACGATAACCGCAGAAATTTTTTTATCTCTCTCAACAAGTTTCTTTACTTCATTTATATCTAAGGCCCAAGACGCTAAATTCACATCAGCGAACACAGGCTCAAGACCTGCCGCATTAATCGCTGCCATCGTGCCAACAAAAGTCCAAGCTGGCATGACACATTTACTCCCTCGCGGCAGTTCCAACGCGAGTAGAGTGCTGATAATCCCTAAAGTACCACTAGCACAAGTTGCAATTCCACCTTGAGGATAATCAAAATGCTCTTCCATGCGTTTTTCAAAAGAGCAAACTAAAGGACCGCGATTGCTATACCATCTATTCTCATCGATCTGCTTTAAATAAGGCACCAGCTTGTCATAGCTAACAATATCAGGAATGAAAAGTGGAATATGCTGATCCCTCACGTTCGCTCCCGCTCAATGACTTATTTATTTTTCTCTAACTTATCAACAGTGTAGTTAAAGCATTCACTAAACTGCAAATCTAACACGTTTTTTATCGCTCTGGTCAAACCATTTATCCTTTGATAAACTGGTCTGATTTTTTCAAAAAGGCGTGTCGTAGGTAGCATATGATAACTACACAAGATAATAAAAAAGCATTGATCTTATTTTTTATATTACTCATCGTACCCATTGGGCAAGTTGCCATTGATATTTACTTACCTTCCTTGCCTCATATCAGCCAAGAGTTGAACATTGCCACCAGTGCAACCCAATGGAGCCTCACTATTTATCTATTAAGTTCGGGGATCTCACAGTTTTTCTATGGCCCTATTTCGGACAGCCTCGGCCGCAAACCCATACTCTGTTTTGGTTTGGTTATTTTCTTTATCGGCAGCTTAGTCACTGCACTCGCTCAGGGTGAAATTTCACTGTTATTAGGGCGCCTTTTACAGGGCCTTGGCATTGGCGCAGGCGCGGTTATTGCTAACTCGATGGTTGGCGATAGCTTTAGTGGTGTTCGCTTGGCCAAAGTCACCTCTCTTTCTTCTTTCGCCTATGGCATCTCACCGATCATCGCTCCATTTATCGGTGGGTTAATTCAGATACACCTTGGCTGGCGCTTTAACTTTTACTTTCTTTTAGTCATCGCGCTAATATCACTCTTACTTGTTATTCCTTTATTACCAGAAACCCTCAAAAAGCAAAGTAAACAAACACTCAAAATCACAACTCTAAAAGATAATTATCTGACTATTT
>NZ_MDTU01000001.1:2732491-2751809 GCF_001720395.1 Piscirickettsia litoralis | reverse complement strand
AAACCAAAAAATTTTTTGGGGTTACGTGTTGTGTATGACCTTAAGCTTTGCTGTTAGCATCAGTTTTAATGTCATCGGCCCCTTTTTATTCCAAGATACCTTACATTTTAGTGCCGCCGAGTTTGGCACGATTGCGCTTAGCATTGGTGCCGCTTATCTTCTAGGTACTCTCAGTAGTGGCCGTCTGCTGCACTTTTTCTCCAGCAATGCCCTCGTCTCATTCGGTAATATATTAATGTTTATCGGCGGATTAGCGGCTGTAGCCTGTGCGGTATTCTTTGGCACATCCACTTGGGGTTTATTAATCCCACTTTATTTATCGCTCTACGCCTCGGGCCTGATCTTTCCAAATTGTATGGCCGGTGCACTCTCACTCACACGCAATATCGGCACCATAAGCGCACTATTAGGCTTAATTATTACCGCGGGCGTTGCTTTTATCAGTTTTGTAGTCGCCTTTTTACCCGTCTACAGCCAGCTACCATTATCTTGCCTAATGGTTGCTTTGCCAGCTCTACAAATTATTTTTTATTATTATTGGATCAACTCTAATCATCAGCTTAAAATTTAAAATCAGTGCTAAGTCAGCACTGATTTACTCTGTTACTTTTATTTTACCCTTCAAATTAAACAAGTCCAACTTGCCAAACATCAACGCCACCGGTTAAATTTTCAGCACTAAATCCTGCTTGACACAGTGCTTTAGCTGCATGATAACTGCGCACACCTGCCTTACAATAAACAATATAATGTTGGCTAATATCCAATTGATTAATATCAAGCTGCCCTAGTGGCATATGAATCGTGACTCCAGGAATCTGAATAAGCGCTCTTTCCCAAGGTTCGCGAACATCCAATAATACAGCGCCTGTACTTAATTTTCCGTCTAACTCGCTAATGTTGCATTCTGACACTTCACTAACATCATCAATCGTAGTACTTTCTTGCTCTTCTTGCGCTATCAATTGAGGAAAAGCGATACCTTGCTGACAAGCCGAGCACTTGGCATTTCGTCTAAGCGCCACCTGCCTAACGCTCAAGCGTTTTGCATCGATCTGATAAAGTACCGGTTCTATACGCTCATCCAATAAATAATTCAAAGCCAAAGAACAGGCCATCGTCCCAACCATGCCAGTTACCGCACCAAATACACCAGCCTCAGCGCAATTAGGCACTGCATTTGGCCCTGGCTTTTCTGGAAATAAGCAGCGATAACAACTATGAGCACCCGGTTCAAATAAAGCCAATTGTGCTGAAAACTGAAAAATGCTCGCAGAAATAAAGGGCTTGCCAAGTTCAACACAAGCGTCATTGACCAAAAACCGCGTTTTAAAATTATCTGAACCATCAATAACCAGGTCAAATGGCCAAATACACTCCAGTGCATTATCCATAGTTAAGTTTTGACTGATTCCCTGCACTTGAATCATCGAATTTTGCGCTTGTAAGCGCTTTTGTGCTGCAATTGCTTTTGACTGACCAATATCATACTCAGTAAATAAAATTTGCCGTTGCAAATTCGAAGTATCAACAATATCTGCATCCATCACACAAAGATGTCCCACGCCAGCAGCAGCGAGGTAAGTTAATACTGGAGAACCCACTCCACCGGCACCAATGCATAACACTCGTGCTTGCTTTAACTTTTTTTTGCCCCTCTATCTTGACACCTGGCAAGGCAAAATGACGTGCGTAGCGCTCTAATTCAGCTTGATTCATAACACAGCTTAACCCTATTCTTTAAGTTCAAGGCTATTGTGTCAGTGACCGGTGACTTATGCAATAACACAAAGAACACTAGAATGAGAAAATATTTGAAACTTTATTAGGCAAGATTAAATCAGTTGAAGAATGCTTTGTGGTAGTTGATTCGCCTGAGCTAACATTGCGGTACCCACTTGCTGAAGGATTTGTTGCTTGGCTGAAAAAGCAATTTCTTTTGTAAAATCTGTATCCTGAATACGTCCACGCGCAGCCTCTTGTCCTCTTTGCTGTGACTCATCATTCTCTATCGTCTTGGCTAAGCGGTTTTGAATAGCGCCTAACTCTGCGGCAAAGTTAGTCAAGGTATTAATCGCCCGATCAATATCCCGCATCGCCAAACCTTGGTTTTCGGTAATATCGAGCTTATCGACCCCTAAACTTGTCGCACTTAAGCCCCTAAATTCCATATCGAAAGTATCACTAACACTATCACCCACTTGTAAAGTGGTACGCTCTGTAATCGGTGCATTAAAGCCATCTAGCTTGGTTGGGTCTCCATCTAACCAATCGATATTAAAATACTTTAATGGCGTGAGTTTTAACTCAAACGGATCAGGAACCACATCAATCGCATTTTTTACCGGGTTTTGTGAATTAACATCACTGCCTTGAATCGACCCAGTATCTGCATTTGTTGTATCTATTTGCTCATTGATAAAGTCTGCGCCAGACGCATTAAAGGCGGTTTCAAAACCCGCTGCCGTTGCAGTGACTGCTGCACCACTAAACCCAGCTCCAGAAACATAACGATTAAAGCCGCCTAAATCAGCCGCCACCTCGGTTAACGCATCATCTAAATTCTTAGTCGATGGGTCCGCTTGTAATTTAGTGAAGATATCTTTAACACCATTGCCCCCTGCCGCCTTGATCATATCATGCATATAACGCACCGCAGCAAAAGATTTCGCATAATCAGCATTTGCACTGGCAAAGCCTGTCAAATTGCCTGCCATTGTGCCACCCGTGCCAAGCCCTGCAATACGCTCATCTGCACCGTGAATAAACTCAGCTGAACCTTCATTAAACCACGTCGGCACACCCGTCGTCCCCACATTAACCGAACGATTAAATATTGCATGGACCATCTCATGCATGATAATTCGATCATTATAAACAGGTGCCGAGCCTCCGTTTGGTAAATTAGGAGGAATAAAGTCATTCATGTCAATTTCTAATGACATTGAGCCAGCAACAGACTTACCATTTCCTACAGGAACATTGGCAACCACTCGCGCCGCTGTGCCTCCCGCACCATCAATTCCTCCTTCGGCGACGGATTTTAGATCAATTTTTAGCGTATCGCCATCTCCCTTGATACCATAAAACTCTTCAATAATCCGCTCAGACTCTTCTAACCAACCGCTCGCTAATCCAGTTAATACAGCTTGCTGATTTTGATTAATCGTTTCTAATGGGGCAGTGCTATCTAGCATGTTAATGCCATTAAAAGAAGTCGACTGTGAGATCGTATCTAATTGCCCGATACGCTGTTTTATTTCTTGTTGCAGGTTTAACACATCTTGAGAACCTTTCGTATCATTTGCTGCATTAAGGGCAAGAACTCGCATACGTTGAAGGTTTTCAATAGCTTGACCAACGGCTCCCATGCTAATTTGCACCATAGAGATGCCATCATTGGCATTACGAACGGCTTGTGAGAGGCTCGAGATGCGCGTTGTCATCCCTGTTTTTATGGTGTAGCCAGCCGCATCATCCCCCGGACGATTAATCCGTAGACCTGTAATTAGCTTTTCTTGGCTTCGTCCTAAAGACTTATTGTTTAAATTCAGTACCTTCTGAGCAAGAAGAGATGTAAAGTTTGTATTTAGACTTAACACTCGTTCTCAATAACATTCACAGACTCTCGTCATCTGTATCGGCTAGAATCAATAAGCTTTTGAGTTTTATAATATAACCCTCAAGAACAAGTTATTTTTCACCGATTTAGCTAAATGGATTATATGGCCTGTAAAAGTTCCTGCATACTCGGCTTAATTTTCACACAGCGCTGCTCACGCAAAACCAAGTCGTTAAGGCGTTTAGGGACAGGGACTTCTATACCCAACAAAGGCTCTAAAACATTCTCAAATTTAGCTGGATCCGCCGTTGCTGCAACCAACCAATCCCCACCTAATTGCCAAGCGGTTGCTATACCCACAGCGGTATGAGGGCAAACGAGCTTTTGGTATCGATTATAAACCTGCTGAATTGTTTTTTTGAATTTCTTCATCATTCACACTTATCACAGGAATGTTTTTAAATTCCTGATAATCCAATAAACAACTCAAGCGTTCGAAGTTACTCGGCTTACCCACATCCATCGCATTGGCGAGTGTTTCTAAACTTGCTCTTGGCTTAAATTCACCTGACTCTATATAGTCTAAAACCACTCGATTGGCATTCAAACCGATGGCAATCTGACCAATTGGCAGACCACACTGCTTGGCCCAAAATGCGGCGGTTACGTTGCCTAAATTGCCAGAAGGCACAATGATACGGATTTTTTCTTGCTTAGCTTGATAATGCTGCAAGCTCGCATACGCATAATACGTCATTTGTGGCAACAAGCGACCAACATTAATGCTATTAGAGGTTGATAAGGGTAAAGGAAATTGCTCCGCATTTTCATAAGCAGCTTTAACTAAATACTGGCAATCATCGAAACTGCCTTGCACAGCAATCGCCCGAACATTATCCCCCAACAACAAATTTGCGCTTGTTGCCTTGCTGAAATTTTCCCTTCTGGAAATAACACCGCCACCTGCAACTGTGGTTGTTTATGCAAAGCCGCAGCAACGGCAGAGCCTGTATCCCCAGAAGTTGCAACCAATATTAAACGCTTTTCTTTTTTTCGAGTAAGTAAACGGTTTAAACTTGCAGCTAAAAACCGTGCACCCACATCTTTAAAGGATAAAGTTGGGCCGTGAAATAATTCGAGCAATTGCGTGTTATTATTTAAAGCAGTAATCGGCATTTCAAAGTTTAACGCCTCATCACAAATCAATGATAACTCTGGCGCTAATTGGCTATCTTTGAAAAAAGGCTGCAATAAACTAACAGCGACTTGATGGTAAGATTGACTGATTAAACTTTTCCAATCAATACGTGGAAAAGACTCTGGAACATACAAACCACCATCAGCGGCTAAGCCTTCGCTCAAGGCTTGATCTAAACTCACTTTAGTTTCAATATTGCGTGTACTATAATACTGCATGGTTATTTTCCTTCACAACACAAGCGCCTTGCGTTGATAATTTCTCTATCCAAAAATCTACATCAACATTTTGCTGCGCTAAAATCGTATTCGCAGCTTTTGCAATAGCCTCTACACATTCTTTCTTTTCAGACCAAGCAAAAACTGATGGTCCTGAGCCTGAAATCGAGCACATCAGCGCACCTGCTGCAAAGGCGGTTTGCTGAATCTCATAAAAACCAGGAATTAAGTCTGCACGATATTGCTCAATTAAAACATCTTTACTGTAACGCTGTAAACACGCTAAATCACTTCGATACAAGCTACTAATAAAGCTGGCAAAATGCACGCCTTGACGCACCGCTTGCGCACAATTAACACGGCTAGGGATTACTTGGCGCGACAACCGTGTTGGAATATCAATATTCGGGTGCAGCACTAAACAATAAATTTCAGGTAAAGGCAATTCAATTACTTCTAAAGGCTGCATCGATACAGTTAAAGTTAAACCGCCGAACAAAGCAGGCACGATATTATCCGCATGGGCTTGCCCTGAAACATGCTTTTCACTTTCTAGGGCAAAACGCGCAAGCTCAATATTAGCCAAAGGCTCAAGTAAAAACTGATTTATCGCCACCAAAGCGGCGATAGCCGACGCTGCCGAGCCTCCTAGCCCCGAGCTCACTGGAATCCCTTTTTTGATCGAAATATTAAAACCCTGATCAACATTATAAAATTCCAACAAGTGCCTTAAAGCAATCGTCGCGGTATTTTTAGCAGGATCGGTTGGTAAATCAACGCCCATCACTGAATTAATAACAAGTTGATTATCATCTCGACGTGTGAGAGTGACTTCATCACCTAAGGCATTAAAGCTTAAGCCTAGCGCATCAAAGCCAACCGCCAAATTAGCACAGCTGGCCGGCGCAAAAGCGGTGACTGAATTTAATTGATCTTTTAACATTTAATGCTCACTCAGTGATGATGATAATCGTAAAATATCCGCAAAAACGCCCGCAGCGGTCACCTCAGCTCCAGCGCCTGCACCTTGGATAATCATCGGCTGTGGAGTATAACGATCTGTCTCTATAGACACAATCGTATCGGTGGCCTGTAAGTGTGCAAAGGGATGATCCGCCGCATAGGATTGCATGCCCACTTCAATTTGCCCACTCGCTTTAATTTTGCCGACATAGCGCACCACCGTATCTGCGCCAGCAATATCCCTTAAACGCTCTTCAATCATTGCATCATATTCATGCAAACGCTCTAAAAACTCACCCACCGAGCAATTCACCAGCTCATCAGGGATTAACGACTCCAAGCCGACATCTTCAAGAGAAGCCTGAATACCAATTTCACGCGCCAAACAGATCATTTTACGTGCGACATCCATGCCGGATAAATCATCACGTGGATCAGGTTCAGTAAAACCTTGTTGTTTAGCTTCTTTAACAGCTTGTGAAAAGCTAATACCCTTAGAAATTTGATTAAATAAAAAGCCTAAAGTCCCAGAGACAATCCCTTCGATACAGCGTATTTTATCTCCGGTTAATAATAAATCCTGTAATGTTTTTATTACGGGTAATCCCGCACAGACCGTCGTCTCATAAAGGTAATAACGATTATATTGATCTGCCGTATTCAATAAGTCTTGATAAAATTCTAAACGATCTGAATTTGCTTTTTTATTGGGTGTGACGATATGCGCTCCTTTTTTCAGTATTTCAGGATAACGCCTTGCCGTTTGCTCACTCGCCGTGCAATCAATAATTAAACTATGTGGAATCGAATCAGAAATCACATGATCAATAAATTCGTCTAAATTAATCTCAGCGGCTTTCACACCAAAATCATCTTGCCAACAGTCTAAATCAATCTCATGCTCATCAAGTAACATCTGTTTCGAATTCGCCACACCGCGTAAACGCAGGGCTAAGCCATGCTCTTGTTTTAATACATCATGCTGTTTTTTTAATTGAGCTAATAAAGTCGCTCCAATCCGTCCAGGCCCAATTAAACCCACTGAAATCGTCTTATGAGAAAGATAAAGCCCCGAGTGTATCGCTCGCATCGCCTTTTGCACTTCATGACGTCGAACAACCAGTGAAATATTACGCTCCGCTGCGCCTTGAGCAATGGCCTTAATATTGACATTAGCCATCGCCAACGCATGACAAATTTTCGCAGCAACACCCCGCTGACCGACCATGCCATCACCAACGGCGGCAATAATGCTGCAAGAATCATCCGCCTCAATGGATTTTATCTTGCCGTGCTCTATTTCATAACGAAAGTGTTGTGTCAATAACTGAATCGAACGCGCAGCTTGACCACTCTTGATCGCCACACAAATCGACTGCTCAGAGCTAGCTTGCGAGATTAAAATCGCTGAAATATGATCTTGCCTTAACACCTGAAAAATACGCTCTGCTGAACCAGGTACTCCCGCCATGCCAGAGCCTTCAACATTAAGTAAGGCAACATATTCAACACAGGTCACCCCTTTAATCAATGACTTTGAAGCCTCATCACTTTCACAAATTTCTGTGCCATTAACCTCTGGATTAAAGCTATTCTTAATGAAAATAGAGATTCCTGCACTCATCGCCGGTTCTATCGTACTTGGGTGCAAGACTGTCGCCCCAAAATAAGCCAACTCTAACGCTTCTTGATAGGAAATACGAGGCAAGGCGAAGGCTGCTGAGACCTTGCGTGGATCAGCACTCATAATGCCGTCAACATCCGTCCAAATTATTAATTTCTGCGTGCCAAGAATTTTTGCGAAAATCGCCGCTGAATAATCACTGCCATTGCGCCCTAAGGTCAGTTGTACCCCTTGGCCATTCCCAGCGATAAAGCCCGTAATCACGACTTGATCATAGTTTAACAGGCTTAATTCAGATAAGTTTTCTTTGCTTTTTTGCCAATCAATTTCCTCACTTGCTAAGACTAAAACTTGGCTAGCATCAACATAGAGTGCTTTACTATTTTTAGAGAGCAAACCAGTTAAAATCTGTGCGGACCACTTTTCACCATTACCAATAACACGAGCCTGCAACTCTTCTGAATAAACACGCAAGGTAATAACAGTATTTAATAAATCACGAATCACATGAATATCTTGCTTAATATTGGCAATAATAGAAGTTCTTAATTTTTCACAAGCTAATTCATGCACAAGACTAATATGCTTTTTTCAATGCTGCTTAAAAGCTCTTCATTAAGTTCACCTAAACAGGCTTGATCAAGTAATGACTGTAAATTAGAGGTTGTTCCTTGGGTTGCTGAAACAATAATAATTTCATCTTTGCCTGATAGAATTTTTGCAACATTTAAAAAGCGCTTCACATCACCTAAACTTGAACCACCAAACTTATGCGTCACCCAGTTTGAATATGTCATGAACCATCCCTACCTTACATCAATCAATTAACTAACTTTTATTTTCCTTGTTATTATCATGACATAGATAAAAATGTTAATACAATGCTTTAATCAAATGCTTATCACTTTGCGACAGATAGCCTTGCATCGCCTTAAGACAACAGAATTTCTGAAAAATATAGAGCACCCTTGTTACTGCTATCTATTTAGATATGCAGCTTTAAATCTTCTTCCGTAAAAGGGCTAAAACTATCAAACTCAACCTTTTCCTCAAGTAAATGACTAAGATCCTGATAATCTAACCAACTAATCCCCAAACGAGCTAGCACATCTTCACCGATCATTTCCCACTCAAAGTCCGTACCTTGATGGCCTAAACGTTGATGGGCATGACAACTATGTTCAGCAAACTTCAAAACCGTGAGCAATAGGTCTGCTTCTTCATTATCACTGCCTGTTTTAAATGTTAACCTTGAAATATTATGGTGATCACGTATTGCGATGCAAATTGCTTCAGGCAAATTCCAGCGTTTTGCAAGTAAATAACTGACAACCGCATGGTTGGTATGATAATGATTATTCTCTGTTTGAGTTAATGGCTCGCCAGACACGCAATAAGCATGCTGAATTGTGTTCCAATAATCTTTGTAGCGACCCAATAGCATTGGCATGCTCGCATGGTGCAACAAACCCAGTGCATAGGCATTCCATGCATCGCAATTCAGCTGCAATGCCTGTATCAGCAATACTGAAGCACGTGCGGTATCATAGCTTACCGCGCCTAAATCTTCTAAGAAATCAACAGGGTGTTTCTCAAGCGTGCTACGTAAATAAAGGCCATTGACCACCCCCATCACCGCATCGATCCCTAATAGATGAACAGCTGACCAAATATCAGCACAGCCATTTACAGAGCCTCCCATGCGGTTAAGAATCTCACCAGAAAGACCTGTATCTTTCATGATCAGGCTGGCAATTGTGTTTAAGTCTGGTGTAGCTTGACGAATTTCATCGGCCAAGTGAGGCTGTATAGGGACCACCATGCCCTTTAAAAAGTCAGGTAAAACAAAAGGCTCGCTGCCCTTATATGTTTTCATTGACACTCTATGGCCCTATCTGTCGTATTCAACCTTAAAGTATAGTCAATGCCTGGTCAATAAAGAGCAATATCAGTAGCATTCAGTAATATTATGATAAATAAGATTAAAATTACGGGTTAACTTGTTGATAATAAGTAGACACCCTCTTGACCATTGCTAAACTGTACACTTACCGCCAACAAGCTGCGTGTTGCGCTATAATCGCCAATGTTCACTGCCTCGACCTTTTGTTTATCAAGGTACTCACCTGGAACCAATAATGGGACGACACGAACAAGACCATTAACCAGATTCGCTCTATATACACCCATTTGCTGTGGGGCTCCGGCCGTATTTGCAACAAAAACAAAGCTTGCTTGAGTATGTGATGCTTGGAGCAATAAAGGGGATTTGAAGTGCAGGAACTCAAAGCCAGAGACTTTTTTCCAGGTCAATAAGACAGGCTTATCATTAAAGCCTTTCACATTAATATAAACTCCGGTTTGTGGAATGAGTGCCTGCTTTGATAGCTGCTTATTGGCCGTTGTAATCATACTCATTTGTGTGCCAAAGCGTCCATAACTCATCTGGCCAAGCTTCACCGAAATTTTATCACCACTCACATTACTATATTGTTCGGGGCTTAAGCGACGAAAACTGCCATAGCCTTCAAATGCATAGACCCCCGCTTGACCATCAACATCAGCCGTTAGCGCAAAACTCGTCCCCGAAAAAGATAAATTACGTAAATTTTGTAAAGGTTGACCTGTTGCTGAAAATGCTGGAATTGCCGTTCTCAAGCCTGTTTTTAAATCATAACGATATAAATATTGCTCTTCACCTGCATTCGCAATAAAGTAAAGTGAGTTCGCAAGAATTTTTGGCCCCGCAAAATCAGTAAAATAATCACTGCCTCCGACATGGACACGGTTTTCTGTCGTCGCTACGCGGTGCACCTGCCAAACACCCTCTATTTTTTGGAGCATAAAATAGTCCCTTCGCACCATTATTAAGCTTGGCAAGAAAAGCAACACGACCTGCAGCAACACTTGGCTGGTCATTACTTTGAGTCATAAAACGACTAAAATGTAATCCTGGCAATTCAACAATATGAGATTGCAATGAAACCACCAGCTCAGGTGCCGACCATATCGCTTGCTCTCTGTTCGTCATATAAATCGCAGGACCAAGCTGGTTTTGACTCACATAAACTAGCTGCTGACCATTGCTACTAAAGTTCGCACTGTGATAAGGCTGCTGACCTTTAACAATAGCAGTCCCTGTAACAATCGTCGCATCACTTGGAATTGCTACCTGTGCTGATGAGTTCAGCTGTTGGCTTGTTGATTTCTCAGGAACCTGGGCACAGCCAGCAAATAATATAGGTAACAATAGACAGATGGCTGATCGCTTCATTAGTGTTCTTCCTCTTTAGAGAACTTAAAATGGCTTTAAACCTTACCATTATACCCATGAAACTTAGCAAAAACTGAATAACTTCACAAGACATCAAAGACAAAATCAAATACTACACTCAACACATCTCTTCTAAGTCTTCATCTTCAACTTCTTCCCCGCAAGCGATCTTAATACGTTTAACCACTAAACTGCCTAGTTCTTCGCCACTGATTTTAGCTAAGAAGAAGTTAGCCTCGACTTTACTTGCCATTTGCCGATTAAAATCACCGGAAATCGAACTATTTAAGATAATATAGAGATCCTTAAGCAAAGGATGCTCGCGACATTTTTTAACTAACGTATAGCCATCCATACGAGGCATTTCGATATCAGAAATCATCATCAACAGTTTATTTGTAACGGGCTGTTGATCTTCAACAAGCTCTAATAACTTTTTCAATGCAGAAGCACCATCGTGAGTTAAAATATATTGCACGCCGACCTGCTCAAGTACCGAAACGATATGCCGACGCGCTACTCCAGAGTCTTCGGCAACAAGAACGGTATATTCATGCGCTTCTGCTTTGTGTTTTTCATCCAGCACTTCTTCAGAAACAACTAAATTCGGCGGCACAACCTCATCAAGCACTTTTTCAATATCAATAATCTCAACGAGCTTTTCATTTTGTTTAGTCACAGCGGTTAAGTAGTGTGTGTTCGATAAGCCACTTGGTGGTGTTTCTATTGCAGACCAGTCTGTGTGAATAATTTCTTCAACAGAACTGACCAAAAAGCCAATAAGAGAGCGATTGTATTCAGTAATTAATAGCACATTTGTTTGACTATCATCTAAATAATTTCGATTAAGCATTTTACTTAAACTCACGACGGAAATCGTTTTATAGCCACGTACATGAACCACCCCCTTCACCGCCGGATGCCGACCCGGGATCAAGCACAGTTTCGGACAATACATAACTTCACGAACCTTAAACACGTTCATGCCATAAATTTGTTTACCGCCAATACGAAACAACAAAAGCTCTAAGCGATTTTTCCCAGCAATATCCGTTTGCAGCTCTATCGATTTTAATAAATCACTCATAAAGGATTCATAACTTTACTTTCAATACTCCTTGCCTTAAGTGTATATGATCGATAAGAACATGCTATTCACACGATAAACTATTTCACAATGCAAATTTTATGTTAGTCTAGTCAGCTGAGTCTAAAAATGGAGTTTTACCGGTGATAAACAGGATGTCTGCTTTTTCTTTGCCTTTAATTTTTTTATTCACTTTTTTCTATCTTTTACTGAGCAACTCTTTAATCCATGCCGCTCCTCTTTCACCAGATCAGGCATTTCAACTTACGGTCAAACAAAAAGACAACAACCTGATTCAAGCTCATTGGAAAATAGCCTCCGACTACCACCTTTATCGAGAAAAAATCCATATAAAACTGGAAACTAATAACAACAACAACGCCCAAATCCAATTACAAAAAATTAATTTGCCAACCGGCATTGCCAAACATAATGATATCCTCGGTGACTATCAACTCTATGAAAACCAGCTTACTTTAAATATTCCTGTTCAAGACTCTAATAAACGTCCCTTTACACTAAAAATTTCTTATCAAGGTTGTAAAGGAGAACAATATTGCTATCCACCAATCACAAAATACTTTCCGTTTAACGCCGACACCAACACCAGCAGCCACTCTCGTAAAATACCAGCACAACACTTAATCCATAATGTTCAAACTCAAGCTTTACCGACCAACCATGCCATAAGCTTTAGCTCGCCCAGCTTATCATCGATTCAACATTTATTTGCTAGCCATAATATTGGCTTGATTTTGATCAGTTTCCTAGGCTTTGGCTTGCTACTTTCACTCACCCCTTGTGTACTGCCCATGCTGCCTATACTCGCTGGGATTATCATGGGGCAAAAAGGCATTACAACACGGCGGGCTTTTTCCCTCTCTTTATCTTATGTCATCGGTGTTGCTGTAACATACGCCATTGCTGGCATCGTTGCAGCAAGCATTGGCCAATCTTTACAAGCCATGTTGCAAAACCCCTGGACCATCGGCGCTTTTAGTCTGATTTTTGTATTACTCGCACTCTCTTTATTCGGTTTATATGAACTTCAACTGCCCAGTTTTTTGCGCGATCGTATTGATAATTTAAATCGTAATCGACAAGGTGGATCCTATTTAGGCGTTGCTATCATGGGCGCTTTATCCAGCCTCGTCGTCTCACCCTGTGTCAGTGCGCCTTTAGCCGGTGCATTGGTTTATTTAGGCAGTACCGGTAATATTTGGCTGGGTGGCAGCGCCCTTTTTTTAATGGGGCTTGGTATGGGGGTGCCATTGATTATTGTTGGCACCTCAGGCGGCAAACTTTTTTTAAAAGCCGGCCCGTGGATGGAAAAAGTCAAAACACTACTCGGCGTACTACTACTTGCAATGGCAGTGTGGATGCTCTCACGCATTACCTCATCACAAACGACCTCTTTATTATGGGGCAGTTTTTTAATTATCAGTGCAATTTATATGGGCGCTTTGGAACCTGCCATCGCCGGCTGGCAACGCCTTTATAAATCGGCAGGGGTGATTATGCTCGTAGTCGGTGGTGGCTTTATTTTAAATATTATCCTTATTCAACACATTAATACCCCACAAATCAGCATGATAAACAATTCAGCGAACCCGACAGCACCACAATCAACAAAAATTAAACCAGAGCTATTCCATGTTGTTCATACCCCAGAACAGTTTAATAAAACGCTTAATCAATTTCAAAAATCAGGCAAGCCGATTCTCATCGATTATTATGCGAGCTGGTGTGTAGCCTGCAAAGAAATGGATCACGGTACCTTCAAAAACCAAGCTGTGCGAGAAGAGCTTAAACACTTTAACCTAATGCGCATTGATGTCACTGAAAATAACACGGCTTCTAAACAGCTTGAAAAGAAATATCAAATTTTTGCTCCCCCTTCCATTGTTTTTCTCTCTCCCGATGGCAAGTTGATCGAACAGGCAAAAATCGCCGGTGCTGTTTCCAGCGATGAGCTGCTCAATTACCTACATCTTGTCGACTCCGTCTATGGACATAAAACCGTTTAGTTTAAGGCTCAAGGAGACTCATTATGAAGCTAAAAATGAAACTAAAAACACTATCTTCTACCCTACTTATCGCTGCACCACTGGCCTTCTCCCTAAGCTATGCTAGTGCAAACTCTGATGTTAGACCGATTAAAAACGATGCTCAAACCGCAGGGCTTTATCAAGTCAAAGAAGGCAATATGATCGGTAATCCAAAAGCAAAAATTACCATCATCGATTTTTTCGATTACCAATGCCCATATTGCCGTCAAATTAATCCAGTTCTCGAGAAACTTGTTAAAAATAACCATAATGTCCGTGTTATTTTTAAAGATTATCCAAAACTCGGTGATCGCTCTGTCTTTTCGGCAAAAGCAGCCCTTGCCGCAGGAGAGCAGGACAAATATCTGGCATTGCATCAAGCGATGATCACCGCGAAAAAACCACTCACAGAAAATGAAGTCTATACACTCGCTCAAAAAGCCGGCTTAAATACAACAACACTCAAAGCTGATATGAATAAAGTAGGCGGTCAATTACTTAATAACATGTTACTTGGCACACACTTAAGCATTAAATACGTCCCGACCCTTATTATCAGCTATACGAATACTCCTCATAAAGCCGTTAGTATCGTCGGTCCTTCTGAAAAAGAGCTGAAAAAATTAGTTCATAACTACGAAAAAGTATAATTTTAATTAAAACTGTAATTTACAATTGGTGGCTTGTTATAAAATTTAATGTGATAATTATCACAAGCCATCGACTCACTCTCTATTTAAATACGCTTTCACAAACTCAACAAACACTTTAACTGGGTGACCTGCATACACAGGCCGATAATAAATAGCAAGACCCATTTCACAAGCAGGATGATCTAACTCTATTTTAACTAAACTCCCTTTTTTTACTTCATTAGCAACCAGGGACTCTGTTGACCATATGAGTCCTAAACCCTCCTCAGCAGCAGATACAACATGTGCAGGAGAATTAGACTGATAACTTCCTGACACTTTAATAGAACTTCCCTCAAAAAACCAAACGCTATCCGGTGCATTACGCGTACTCACTAAACAATTATGCTCAACCAGTTCAGCAACTGTTCTTGGGCAACCGTATTTTTTAATGTAATCGGGTGAGGCATAAACATGCCTGTATATTTTTAGCAATGGCTCACAAATTAAACCCTTTTCTCTGTACTCTAAGTAAGTTATTGCCACATCAACTAAACCATTCGCAACCGCAGTAAATAAATCAACTGTTGAGTGAATATCTAATACTTTCAGACTCATCTTTGGATACGCACTTAAAAAATGCATGAATCGCTTTTGGAATTTGACCTTGGCCGATCGGCACGGAAGCGTCGCTACCTCGGTAGGTATTTTGCACTTCCATGGTGCAAAATCGCCTCGCAAAACGCGACGACTATAATGCCTCGGCCGTCCCCGTCACGAGACGCTCCGTGCCTTAATTCGGCACACTCCGCATCTCGCTCTCAGATGACTCTACGGCTCGTATAGATTTTTAGACACTCGTTCCGCCGACTCCGGACCTAAAGGCCCTACGTCACTCCGCTCTGCTAAAAATCCGAGCCTACCTCGGAATACTCACCCCGCGCTTGGCGCTCCCTGGCTCGCATCGGTGGAATGGCAATATTTAAACGTGACTCTAAAACCCCTTTAGCGCTATGCAATAAACACTCTGCTTGTTTCAGTTGAGACAAAATTTCTTTTGCCTGCTGCTGATATAGTTTACCTGCATCATTTAACTGGACACGTTTAGTGGTTCTTTCGAATAATTGAACCTTTAAGTGTGCTTCTAGTGATTTCACATGCTTACTGACGGTTGCGACATTGATATCAAGCTCATAGGCAGCTTTGCTAAAACTTTGATATTTAGCAACAACAAGAAATGTCTTCATACAACTTAAAAGGTCCAAAATAGCTCCACAGTTTCAATACGCTCTAATGAGCATACCTGATTTGGCAATGAATTTTTAAATTAAACATAATAACCATTGAGAATAAAGTCACAACCAACATTAATAACGCTAAGGCCAATAAGGTCTTTGGCCCAACAAAATAGCTTATTAATAAGCTCATCAGTGCTGAACTCCCTATCTGTAAGGCTCCCATCAAGGCTCCAGCGCTTCCTGCAATATGTTTAAACGATCGTATCGCTATCGCCATCGCTAATGGATACACAATACCAACACCAAACATCGCTAACATTATCAAGTTTAATAACTCTCTCACCGTCACTTGAGTAAAGAAAGTCACCGCTAATAATCCGACCGCACTCACCAAAATCATCAAGTAACCTAAAACTAATCGATTTTTTTCACTGCCCAAACCCCAGCCATTAATCGCTGCAGCCAAAATAAAGCCACCAGAAGTTGCCAGCGATAACAAACCAAAATTCTGAGCGCTCACACCTAATCTAACTTGAAATAAATACGAGGACACAGTGTAGTACGCCGCGCAAATAGAAAATACTAAGCTTGCAGCAACAGCCGGACGCAAAAAAGCAGAGTTTGTTAATAAGTGCGTTTTTCTTTGTAACCAAGAGAGTGATGACTTTGTATAGTATTGGCCTGTAGGGAAAGATATAAAGGCGACCCCTAAAAGTAAAAGTAGCGCATAACTCCCAAGTAGAATAAAAATATCATACCAGCGTCCATACTCAACCAATAAGCCACCCAATGCAGGAGAAAATGCAGAAGCGATAGAAGCCGCAATGGCTGTAACTGTTAACATCCTCACCAAACCTTTTCCGTGATAAGACCGATTAACCATACCACGTGCTGTTGCCATTACCCCTCCTGCAGCAAGTCCTTGCAAAGCGCGAGAAACAAAAAAATTCACAGAAATATTAGGCAAGAAAACAAAAATAATGCCCGCTAAATACAATAAGAAACTGGCAATTAATACCTTACGAGGCGAGTAATGATCCGACAAACTTCCTAAAATAAACTGCCCAAGGGCAAAAAAACGCGAGATATAGAGTTACGCTCTGTGCAATTTGAGCAGCTGTTATCCGATATGCCAAGCTAACTTCTGAAAAAGCAGGAAGGTACATAACTAAAGTCGCCTGCCCAAGTGTTGAAAATAAAATGAGTAACGCAGCATAAAACACGAGTTTTCCCCATCAAGATCTAACTGGGGCTTTATTTTAATCGGTTAAATTAAATGATAAACAAAGTCGCCTGCAAAAAATTTTTGCCAAACAGGAAAAAATAATCATTGGTATTTCCTCACAGGCTTAACACAGGTTAAACTAAACAAAAATATGGAAAACAATGCACAATGACAGATATCATTACAATTCAAAGCCTTAGCAAACAATATGGCAATTTTACTGCGCTGGATAAACTAGATTTAAGCCTCCAGCGCGGTCAAATTATCGGTTTAATTGGCCCAAATGGCGCAGGCAAGACATCTTTACTCAAAGCGATTTTGGGGCTGACCCCCTATCAAGGTCAAATTTCAGTGATGGGCATTAATCCAAAACAAAATCGTAATCGTCTAATGGAACATGTTTGCTTTATTGCTGATGTTGCTCTACTTCCCCGCTGGCTAAAAGTCCAACAGGCCATCGATTATGTTGCGGCTGTTCACCCTAAATTTAATCGAGATAAAGCCTGTGCTTTTATCGAGAAAACCAATATCAAGTACAGCCAGAAAGTCAAAGAACTCTCTAAAGGCATGGTCACGCAATTGCATCTTGCACTGATTCTTGCCATCGATGTCGAACTACTCGTGCTGGATGAACCCACTATCGGCTTAGACATTCTCTATCGACAAGAATTTTATAGTCAACTACTGGCAGAGTATCATCAGAAAAAACGGACAATCATTGTGGCAACTCACCAAATTGAAGAGGTCGAAAATATTTTATCAAGCATTATTATGATTAAGTCTGGCAAAGTTTTATTGCATGAAGATATTAAAAATCTTAATCAACAGTTTAACCATGTTTATGTCAAACCAGAGCAGCAGCAAGCCGCCCTCGCTCTGAACCCACTCAGCCAAAAGCAACTTCCCGAATCCAACCTCATGCTCTTTGATAAACCAAGCTCTGAATTAGAGCCTTTAGGCCAAGTCACTCCTGCGGGCCTTGCCGATATTTTTGTTGCAAAAATTAAGGAGAGCGACTAATGCAAACATTTTTAATGTTAATGCGCCGAGAGTTTTGGGAAAACCGCACCTCGATGATGAAAGCGCCTCTTTATACTGCGCTTATTATCGGCGCACTTGTTTTATTGAGCACCGTGCTTGGCATCGGTCGCCACGGTTATTTCACCCTATCTATCAATAATCATAATATTCAGCTACAAAGTGCATCCGTTGAAATATTACTTTATATTGTCAGCCTGCCTTTAATTATATTAATGATATTTAGCACACTACTCTACTTATTAAACACCTTATATGATGATCGACAAGATCGTAGTATTTTATTCTGGAAATCACTGCCAACGACCGACCTTGCCACTGTCCTTGCCAAATTCGCCACAGCAATCATCTTAATTCCTTTTTGGAGCTTTGTCGCTATTATTGTCTTACAGCTGATCAGCCTAGCCATTAGTAGCGTTTTCACTTGGCATGTTCAAGTCATCAGCCTTAGCACACTATGGAACCCTCTACACTTGATTAAGGTATGGCTTTACCTTTGGCTTTCTTTCATGAATCAAGCGCTTTGGTTGCTCCCGCTCTTTTCTTGGTGCTTATTAGTCTCAGCGTATGTAAAAAAGAACCCCTTATTGTACGCGGTTCTTATTCCTTTATTATTATGTTTACTCGAAAGAATCATTCTAGGTTCAAGTACGCTATACCACCTGATCAGCGAGCGTTTTTCAGGATTATTTAAAATCTGGACAACCACAGAATTTCATAGTCAAGATATTGGAATTAACGCTTTACAATCGGCCACCCCTTATCTGGATAATGGCTTAAATTATTTATCCTCTCAACTCAGTCATACCCCTTTTTGGTATGGAGTGGTCTTCAGTATGATTTGCCTGACAATCACTGTAGGTTTACGCAAATACCGCTATGAAATATAAATTGAAAACAAAAAATTAACGCGCATTAGTGAAAACGGCAGAAGCTCAACCCTCTCTGCCGCTATCCATTCCTTACCGATTCCATTCCGGAACTCGAGGCATAGCCGCAGCGCTTTGTTGCTGCGCCGCGTCACCTTGGTGACCTGAATGCCTTTTTATATTTGTCATACTCGCAAAACTAACTGCGGATACTAAAACTAACAAAGCACTAATCATCATTTTTTTCATATTGGCCTCCCAAGCTCAATGCTTAATTTAAATTGATGGGTCTATACTAAAATCAAACTAGCTGACTTAGAAGCGAGCCTTGCTTGCCATCAG
>NZ_MDTU01000001.1:2730927-2731625 GCF_001720395.1 Piscirickettsia litoralis | reverse complement strand
AAGCGAGCCTTGCTTGCCATCAGTAAAGAAAAAGCTTACAACAAAATATAAGCAAAGAACAGCAATAACTATCGATAGACTTACCTATCGCCTAATAAAAACAAAAACTAAGAGACAGTAACTTTTAAAAAAATTAAAACAAAATTTACATTTTTATCAAAATTACTATTAAAAATCATCTTAAACTGCATTTGAAATCATAAATTTCCTCATCCTCAATATAGGATGTCATTACACAACGAATAGGCACTCCACCAGAAACAACTCCAATTTCACCTTTACCGTAAAGCCCTACATCGAGCGTTAAATAAACATCATCCATCGATTCACGCTCGACCTTCAACTTAATAATAGCGAACCGACCCACACAGTTCACCGCACTGGTAATCCAATGTATGACTAAAGGCGTGCTTGGTTTAATAACCAAATTAACAGGAGTGATATAGCGTGTGCATTGCTTTTGCTCCATGTGAAAGTGAATTTTCCGTGGTGTTTCATTGACTAATGTCAAGCGATAAACATTGGTAAGCTGAGCGAATATTGGAATATTAACACTAGCAACCAAAACTATCAGCCGCACTAGCCACCCGTTAAATTTCATAGATCTCCGATTTATCAAAATATCTACTCTACTATAAAGTTTAACTATAATAAAAAATTAGTACTTAAACAGAGTTTAATACAAGCGCGATTCCAAA
>NZ_MDTU01000001.1:2727186-2729819 GCF_001720395.1 Piscirickettsia litoralis | reverse complement strand
ATAATTTTGGTATTAACCCTCTTTTTAATAAACATGATCAAATATATTTCAGAAAGCCTAAAATAGACTCCACGGAGGTTATGTTTTATGAAAAAGTAATAAAAAAGATAGCTTTATTAAATATAATATAGAAGATGAAGAGGTTATTCGCATTTCAATTTCAGAACTGCAAAGCCAACTTAAAATGACAATTGATTTTTTAGATAAAGGTGGGTTTATAGAAATCACCAAACATGGCAGAAAGGTGGGGATGATCGTCCCCTATTAATTAAATTCAAATCATGACACACCCGCAAAGCGGGTGGCTTGACAGTTGTGATCAGCCCAGGGCTGAGACTGTAATTTACTTTGTCTAATCGCTTATCAATAGTACCCTAAGAAGAGGTAAGGTAGGTAGATTATGCCAATTTTTAGGGTTTTAACTTTATCTTCAACTTTAACACCGGCTTCGCCTTCATTGAGCATTGCTACAATCTATGGCTCTATTAATTTTGATCGTTTCATCGTCGCTCTCCTCTCTAAGTTAATTTAACAGAAGATTCCAGTTATCACTTGTACCATTTTAAGAGAGGGTTACCCATAGGTAATTTTTTATTAATTTCAAAACCAAAACATATCATATTATTTAATATAAATTTCACTCTTACATACTACAAATCAAATAAAATAAATTCAAGAAAACATGTAGACAGTAAAAAAATATCTCAATAGAAATTGAGCAATCCTTTGCTCTTGTTTTATATACAGTCAGTTTATAATTTTTATAGCTCAGGCTGGGTAGATTGAATGGTCTCTTTCATCACTTCTTGAAAAGTAGAGTTTGTTCTGTGCTCTCTAAAAATGGCAGCATCTCCCAGCTGACTAAAAGCAGACTTTATCCTATTTCCCATTCCTAATACCCTATATGCTTTCATCCAACTAACACCCTGATCGGCAACAACACCTCTAAATATCTCCTCACTAGGACGGTCATCGAGAGGATTGTTAAATTTACGGCTAAAATCACGAGCAATTAGCACACCTGAAACTCGAGCAAACTCCCTATCAATCTCAACCATTTGGATCGAAGTTGCTTTTTGGGATCCATCATGACTCTGAACAACGTACTCTTCATCAACGGGTTTATGCAATAACGTGAGCCTCGAATCATCGAGCAAAGTAGCGCGTAAACCTTTAATATCCTCCAATGTAATATTATTCATGGACTTAAAGTCATTCAGTATTTCCAATATTTCATCTCTAATACTGTTTCGAAGCTGGGTAAGATCTTCTACTGTTGATAATAGCGCTTTTTTCCTTCTTAATAAGTCTAAGGTAATAGGCTGACTTTTATCCCCGCCCCAAAACTTCTTGCTACTCAACTTTGTTTTTTTCTCAAACTTTGCTAATTTATCTGCCCAAGGATCTGCTATATCTGAAAATCGATGCTTATAAATATCTTTAGCAGCTGCTAAAAATACTTGATCTCTAGGCTCGTGCTTTCCATAAGTATAATCACGAAGACCATACATTCTAGAAGATGCTTTATTTTTTATAATTTTTTCATTCTCATCCCATTGCTCCATTCTTGTAGGTGCAACATCCTTTAACCGACCCGCCTCTAGTGTATAGTCAATTTCTTCTGTTCCGTCAGTAACTTTCGTATACACATCGTTGGCAACGCTTACGTTTTTTGACTTACTCTGACCTTCTAATCGTCGGCCAATCAGTGCCGCCGCCTGCCTTGCCTCCTCAATTTTATCTGCAGGTGTCCCGTATAGCCGCCCACCTCCCTTAAACTCATATTTACGCTTACTGATATCAGTAAGTAATTTTATATATTCCCTAGCAAAATTCTCTAAATCTTCTGTTTTATTAGAAGCGATATCCTCTATAAGTTGGTCTAATACCGCTTTTCCAGCCTCTTCAAGTGGACCTTGCTTACCTCGAGCTGCCATTACATCAACTTCCAAGTCCTTACCTAAGGCTACAAAATCTGCTACCTTAGCCGTTAAATCATCACTTAACTCATAATCTCTAGCAACTTCCTCGAGGCGATTATAATAGTCGGTTAACGTTTTTGACATGTTTTTTTCCTATCAATAGTTTGGTCAGTTTTTTATTTACAAGGCATGGGCAGATTCTAGAGCAATGCAGTTTCTAACATATGAGAAAATAAATTACGCCCATGGTAACATGTAGAACAAGGTCAATAATAAATAAAAACTTCTACTTTTCTATATTGTTAGTCGTTGATAAAATTAAATTAACTAGCTTGCGCGACATAACGCTACTTTCTGGGGTATGACGAAAACGTACGCTAAATATAAAAAAGAAGTTTATGTGTATACGGGGCCAGTTTTTCAAGGGAAAAAGATCAAAACTATAGGTAAAGGTGTAAAAGTCCCTACTGCATTTTTCAAAATCATCTATGCACCGCAACAACATCAAGCAATCACCTTTTTAATGCCAAATAAGCGGGTCGCTAAAAATAAGGTTTCAAACTACCGAACTAATATTGCTCATATTGAGAAACTAACAGGAATGAAATTTTTGACTGCATTGCCGCAGGCAGAAAGGAATAAATTAATCAGCACGACTGCCAAAATGTGGCGTGTTAGTTGTTCTTAGTTGAGCGCACTTAAGCGCTCTCT
>NZ_MDTU01000001.1:2695898-2726680 GCF_001720395.1 Piscirickettsia litoralis | reverse complement strand
GCCTGTCATGGGGTTTATTACTGCAAAATCAGGATTAAGCGTAACTGTGCCGATTGTGAGGCTTTTAACGTGCATAATACGGCTTTGATTGTTGCGGTCGAAATTAAAACCTTGGCGTAAATTACAATATGAATCTATTTCAAACATTTTTCTTATCCCTATGCTTCTTGATCAAACGATCTTTCGCTTGTTTAGCTGCTTTTTCGTAATAGTAAATCCCAACCATAATACCTATACAAACAGCAACCCAGAAAATAGTGCCAATAATATATAAAATATTCATCATAACCCAGCACCTCTTAGCTTTTGCCAGTAATCGATAAAAGTTTTTACTTTAGCTAATTTAGCGATAGGCTCTTTTGCTTCTTCAATCGAACCCGTCAAAACATAAGCATCTGCCGCCAAACCCAAGGCTTTTAATGCCATACCCGTTCCTAAGTTACCGGCTGTTCCCATAGATGTATCATACAAACGTTCAAAGAATGGTTCACCTTGGCTTTTTTTCCCAATTACCAACCACTATTGATGTCGGACCAGCACCTACTGCCGCAATTCTTGAGTTTCCAATAACATACTCTTTTAATCCGTAAAATATATTTCTGCTTTGGGAACCTAAAGTTTCACCAATTTCAGCGCTTCGAATAGAAACAACTGCATCAGCCAATATTGCTGTGCCTTCAATAGCTTCACTCACTCCAATAAGCGCCCAGCCAAAAGGTGTTGCAGCAACAAGTATTATTCCAGCAGCAATTAACACCCCAGCCTGATGCCTATCTACGAATCCATTAACTTCGTGAAGCCCACTTGTTATTGAAGATGTGAACTGTTTACCAAACTCCATTCTTGCTTGGTTTTCTTGTAAACGTGCTCGTCCTACATTCTCAAACGCCTCTGCAAAAAAATGCTTAACACTACTCCGCCAACTTTCATGACAACCCTTTTTATCATGAGCAATCGGAGCCACAAACCGCGTTCTCACTGGCCACATACTTTTTTCAGTCGGATGCACTGCATGATCTGTTAAATCTGTATTGAAAGCGAGGCATATCGTCGTCTGATCATGGACTTCTCGCCAAGGTGTGCCTGTGATTTGGTGTAATGAGCTTAGAATCTCTCGAATATGAGGCTTACCATTATTCATTATTTTTTATTCCCTATGTCTAAATTATTGCAGCATAATAACACATACAAAGGGAAAATATTCATAAACTATTTTGTTTTAGACTTACTAATGTTCAACCCAATAATGCAGGCCATCCGGTGGTTCTTTGCAGGAAGGTACTAGATTTCCAATAGCATTGCTCTAAGGGGTAAGGTCAATCTCATCCACATCACTTCCTTAAAGTCTTTTGTTAAATCTAGAAAACCATCACTCCGCCTCTCCTGCTGCCAACTGAGGTTTAATAACAACTTCAAAAACAGTCCAGGCGAGGAGTGCCGAGAAGACAAAAACCAAACCCAGTGCAACTGGCGTATCACTTGCAAGCCATGATGCCGCTGCACCAACAACAACAGCTCCTGCCATCTGTAGAAAAGCATACAAACTGCCTGCGAAACCTGCCATTTTAGCAAAAGGCTGCATCGCACCCGCAAAGGTATTTGGCCAAATAAAACTAGAACCAAAATAAAATAAA
This sequence comes from Piscirickettsia litoralis, assembly GCF_001720395.1. Lineage (NCBI taxonomy): Bacteria > Pseudomonadati > Pseudomonadota > Gammaproteobacteria > Thiotrichales > Piscirickettsiaceae > Piscirickettsia > Piscirickettsia litoralis. The sequence goes on along the minus strand of NZ_MDTU01000001.1, from coordinate 2,725,046 downwards.
GCCATTGCAATCACACTAGAGCTAACAGTTAAGCCTAAGATAAAATAGCTCATTAACAAAAACAGTCCTGAGATGAGCATAAGGCTCCACCCCAAGCGCAACATAAATACGCTGCCTAAGCGCTTAACTAACTTTCCACCGATGAGTCCACCTAAAAATAAAGCCACCGCACCTCCCCAAAAACATAACCAACCAAACATCGCAGGACTTAAATGAGCATGTTTAATTAATAAAACAGGCGCAACGGTAAACCAAGAAAAATAGGCTCCATAACAACAAAAAACACAAAAGCTATACCCACTAAACACGCTATTTTTGAAAATACTACCGTAACTTTTTATAATATAATGGATATTTAAATGATCTTTATGATAATTATTAGATGTTTCATCAATAAGAAAATAAACAGCCAACCACATGGTAAGTGCATATAAGATAATGGCGGCAAAAACAGCCCGCCAGCCCAATAAATGCATAATAAAACCACCAAGCATCGGTGCCGCAGGGATAACAAATGTAACCAATATCGTTAAATATGCACCATATTTAGCAAGATCTGCCCCATCAAAACGATCTCGAAACATCGCCCGCCACATCGCAGCACCCGAACCGGCACCAATGCCTTGCAGTACTCGCCCTACAAGCAATAGCTCGATATTAGTTGCTAAAGCGCATACTAAACTACCTAGCAGCATCAGCATTAAGCCCACCAATAATGGGCGACGCCTACCATAGGCTTCCGATAGGGTGCCAAACACTAGTAATGAACTACATAGCCCCAACATATACATAGGCATACTGAACTGAGCTAGATTAACACTGACTCCGAAAAGCTCAGCAATATGAGGTATGGCCGGTGCATAAACATCCGACGCAAACTGCCCTAAACAAGCTGTAATCCCCAATAATATCGCAAACGCAATATTTGAACTCATAATTTTTACCTTTAAATCAAAGCAATTAAAACATACAACTATTGAGTGATTACTCAATAGTTTGCAAGTATAATAGCCAAAGCAAAAAACTGTCAACAGGAACACATATGACAACAGCGAAAAAATCACCTAAACCTCACCACCGAGCAGATCGCACTCGTGATAAAATTATCAAAGCTGCTAAACACTTATTTGCGCGTCATGGCTTCGCTGGCACCTCTACATTAAAAATTACCGAACGCGCAAAAGTTCCTCACAGCTTGCTCTTTCACCACTTCACTAATAAGCAAAATCTATGGTTAGCCGTTAAAGCCTTCGTCGTCGAAAAAGAAAATAAAAAAACGGATATCCTTCCAGATACAAGCTTACCTTTGACTGAATTTATCTCAGAGCTGACACAGCGCTTATTTCACTTTTATCAAGCTGACCCTGAACTGACCCGCATGCTGAATTGGCAACGAATGGAATCTCATCAACAAAAAGGGCTCGGTATCACCCTATCTACAGAATCCAGGCGTTGGATTGATGCCTTTGCCTATTACCAACAACAAGGACAAATTGACTCAACAATCAAGCCTGAATATATCGTCACCATGATTGGCGGAATTATTTTCTCTGCAGCTTTCGACCCTAATGTCTTTTTGCAAGATAGCGCTTCCATGCAAGCCTATTTAAACTTTTGTAGCGAGCATATTGCCTTAATGCTCAGCGTTAAAAATAAAGAGAGTTTAGGAAACTAAGAAACAACTAATCGCTAATATTTGTAGTGTCTTGATTTTATCACACATGACTGTATTAGCTAATACGGCAAACACTAAGCACTGACTGCATGGTATGATCACACAAAGCATCTACAAAGTGTTGATTTGCATCGCTCCAAGCAATGCTCGCTTCTTTCGGGGTTACTTTAGGATAAGCACTTTGATTAACTAACAATACGCCATTATCACGTTCAATGGTTTGGTCATGGGCGCTACCTGCTACATTGCCACCTTCTGACAGTGCAAGATCAATGACAACAGTGCCTGGTTTTAGCTGGTCTAATGTCGACTCTGGAATCAGTACGGGTGCTTTTTGACCAGAACTACGTGCAGTCGTGATAATGATATCCGCATGCTTAGCTGACTCAGCAATAACTTTTTGGTTGGTGTTTAGATTATTTTTTTCCAACACAACAGTCTTAACAGCTTTAGCCTGAAGTGAGTGAGCAACAGCTTGGTTCGTCAGGAAAACCGTCACATCAACTCCCAGCTTGACTGCTGCGTCCATTGCAGAGATCCCAGCGGAGCCTGAGCCAATAACCATCACTGTTTTTGCATGACCAGAAAACTTAGCGAGTGCATCTTCAAACGCCAATGCCCCGGCAAGTTTACTCATTGCCGAGAGGATATTCATCGGGTGATCTTTATCAACGTTTAACTGGTCGATGCTGTATGCAATAATCCCTTGCTTTTTATAGGCATTGACATGATTTGAGTTAGGCTCAAACGGATCAAGTGCGCCGACCATAATCGTGCCTTTAGTGATTTCTGTATTTTCTAAGTTTTCACGTATTTGATTTGGTCGTTTAGCGCGTAAAATAAGATCAATATCGGTCATTAGTGCTTGCATAGATTGCCTGTCATGTGCCTGAGGTCGTATTGTAGCACCGCAAGCTTGGTAGTCAGCGTCAGGAAACCCTGCTTTTTGTCCTGCTCCTGCTTCTAAAATAATACGATGCCCTTTCTCAATAAGATAAGCCACAGATGCAGGGACAAGTCCGACACGATGTTCACCAGGTCGAGATTCTCTCATAATTAGTATATTATATTGATCTTTCATTTTAAGATTGAACCCCTTATTATGCTCATACGCCGAAATAAAAGTGATGCATAGTGTAACATAAATCAGGCTAACCTAATATTTATTAATTTTAATACCAATAGGTTAAATCAAGCTGATCTTGCAAATTATATTAGCAATAAAATGGATAATTTTTCTGTCATGCAATATGAATTAGGAGGAACTCTCTTTTAATAAGAAAATTTCTTCTAGCACATCGAGAATACTTTGTTTACTGCACCCTTTCTCTAGTAAATATTCGATATCACCTGATTCAATAGCAGAGCGGATAGATTCGTCATCAGTATAACCAGAGTACATGATTCGTTTAGCTTTTGGCTGTATTTTTCTGGCATATCGAAGAACCGCGTCACCATCAAGCCCTCCCATATATCGATCAGAAATAACAATATCGAACGTTTGATTTTTTATACTATCAACAGCTTCTTTTCCGCATCGAGCCTCAGTGATTTTAGCATTTTTATACTTTAATAAAATGAGTCGTTTCAATGAGTCTAAAACTCTCTCCTCGTCATCAATAATTAATATTTGCATAAGACACCCTGTTTATTGAGAATTTAAGTTTTTTCGAAAAAGATTATAATAATTATATGTCTTACATCGAAAATTAACAGAGGGAGTTAAATCTACGTTAGATGGCATAAGCTTAGCCTGAAGAACTAATCTTTTCCATCGCTTCTCAGCATAGCGTTAGCCTCCCTAACAATACGCAATTATTTATCCTTCGGTTGATCCCACGAAAAAGCTGACTCTGTAAATAAATTCTGTTGGGGGTTAAATTCATAGCTCTCATTCATAACATTCGCCCTTACAACAACTTTCCCTTTATATTCTGTTGGGTAAGCATATAGTTGTGTAGAACATGTTGGGCAAAAATGTATAATAATCGAGCGACCACTGCCGCCATCATATGAATAAGTGCGTGTATTTTCAGAGGGTGTTAAGTTAGTTTCATCAAACATTACCCCACATAAATGCCCACCGCCATTTAATACTTGGCATCCCTTGCAATAGCAGACAAACTGAAATTCAGGCGCGCCTTGCACACTAAATTCATTGTGACCACAGTGGCATTTACCCTGTATTTGACTCATAAAACTCTCTCTTACATTAAGTTCATAACCAATATTTCAAACTAACAAATAAAACCAACGGGTTAAAGGTTAAATTTTATATCTATGTTATATTCACATCACTTTACAATCAGGGGCTAAAGTTTTCTCAGAGTTTTTAATTAATCAGACTCATAATTAAATTTTGGTAATTCTAAATGCCAAAATATTGCCGCAAGTCTTAATGAAAAACAACTGACAAGCGTAATAATAACCGAAGCACTCTCAGGTAGTGAGGTGTGTTTCAATAGCATATAAAGCACCGCAGCAATCAGTGCAACAATCGCATAAATTTCCTTACGAAAAACAAGCGGCACATCGTTGCATAAGATGTCACGCATCACTCCCCCAAAAAATTCCAGTGCACATGCCCATAATCGCACACACTGAAAAAGGTAACGATAAAGCCAAACCTTTTTCGGTACCAATAATTGCAAAGGTCACTAAACCTATGGCATCTAAAATTAAAAATACGATGGACAGTCTTGAGATAAACCTGACCAAATAAATCGTAATGACCGCCGCTGCTGTTGTAAAAATTAAATATTCAGGATGACCCACCCAACTTAATGGATAATTACCGATGAGAACATCTCGAACCGTTCCTCCTCCTAAAGCAGTAATTGCTGCGATCATAATCACGCCAAAAAAATCCATGTGCTTACGACCTGCTGATAACGCTCCAGAGCTTGCCTCAACAGAAATACCGATTAGATATAAAATATGCAATAACATACCAAGCCCTTAGATTAGCAATTAGAAATACGAATAGAGTTTGTTTTTTAAAAAGAATTTCGGGTGATCAACGAGAACCACTTTTTCAGGCAGTTCCACACGCTCTTTCATGTCGGTGCGAACCAACACCATTCGTTCAACCTGCTGATTCATCACCCGATACTGCACTAAACGCCCTAGAGCGCGCTGTAAACTCTCACCTAAACGCTGGACTCGTAACGGCACCGGCATGCCACGAAAACGTTGAGACAATAAGCCATCGATACGAGAGTCACGCGAGACTAAAGTCGCACCCAACGCCTTTACTGCTTCTAAAATATAGTCTTCTGTTTTATAAATAAATTCACGCCCTAATTGCACCACTTTAGAATCTGTACGAATCATCGTCTCCAAACGCTCTTTGGCAAGCGTGACCGCTTCTTCTGAGTTATCCATTCCAACCGCATTCCGGCCGAGTAATTTTGCTGCAACTAAACTCGTACCACTACCACAAAACGGGTCTAAGACGATATCACCGGCGTGGCTAGCCAACTGAATAATACGCTCTAATAACAGCAATGGTTTTTGAGTCGGATAGCCTGTCCGCTCTTTTGCTTTTGGGTTTAAATACGGAATATCATCCCAAACATCGCCCAGCGGCACACCTTGCTTGGTTTCATTTAAAATATGAGCGCCCTTGTCATCTTTGGCATAGACACTTTTGCCCTCAGCATCACGGGTACGCTTTTGCAACAGTTGCTCTACATTTGTAGTCGGTGAATATTCACCATAGAGATGATTAAAAGTAAAGTCATTTGTTTTACTGTAAAATAAAATTTTCTGGTGAGTAGACTGCAAGCCATTTTTTAACATTGCTCCAACGCTTGTAATGCCAAATAATTTCCGAGCGAAACTGCTCTTGTGAAAAAATATCATCCAAAAGCATTCGAATCCAATGCCCTGCCCGCTGGTCGCAGTGAAAAAATAGCGAGCCTGTCGGTTTTAAAATACGATGTAATTCAACCAAGCGCACTTGTAAAAAGTAAAGATATTCATGACGCCCGGTCCACACATCATTGAATTGATACGCCGATGTCAGGCTGCCTTTTTGTTGCCCACTAATCTGCCGCTGGGTAAAAAAGGGCGGATCTAAATAAATCAAGTCCACTGAGTTTTTTGCAATCTCACGCAACTCAATCAGACAATCATTATGTTTAACTTGGTATTCCGTCGTGTTCGTATTCATCGTTATTTATTAACAGTCAAGCTTATCACCCTTCGATCACTTCTTGGCTATACTCAACGTAGCATCCATTAAGGGGCTCGTGTCATGAAAGAAGGAATGCGTATTATTCTATTTGTTGCAATCACCATCGCTCTTATCATCGCAGGTTTGTCTGCGGATAAGAAGCCTACCAGCTCAAAAGAGTCTCAAACACAGCAATCTAACTAAGCGGCTAGCTCTTTAGCCATCGCACAAATACGGGCGACCATGGCATAAAAACCATTGCGTCGATTAGGGCTTAGGTGACTTTCTAGGTTTAATTTAGCAAAAATATCTTTTATATCAACCAACAATATTTCTTGAGGTGTTTTATTGGCATAAGCCATCAATAATACAGCAACCAAGCCTTTCACAATTGCCGCATCACTATCGGCAAAAATATGCAGATGCTCGCCTTCCATCCGACTCACCATCCACACCTGGCTCATACAGCCCGGCACTAAGCTTGTTTTCGTTTTGAGAGCTTCAGGCATGGCAGGCAAATTCTGTCCAAGTTCAATGATGGCGCGGTAACGGTCTTCCCAGTCATCGATGAAATCAAAATTTTCAATGAGTTCTTCTATTTGCATGATCTGCCTCTTTCGCTAAATTTCCGCCGCATCATATCATAATTGACAATAATCCACAGCTAAACTCAACGAGAAATCGCAAGAAATTATGCAATTTTAAAATTTAAGACAAGAATTCAAACCTCAATGCAACGATGTATCCACCTCACGCAGGTTTTGCATCATTTCTGTCGCTTTTTCTTCCAGGTCTTGCTGAATACCAATAGAAACATCTTCAAGCATAAGCAACACTTCTTCTTTATCAAAGTCACCATGACGAACAAACAGTGCGACGGTTAAACGCGTTGCAATGTTCATTAATCTTTCTGCCATCTCAGCATTGATTTCTTCTAAAGTTAACTCACCAATCAGCTGGTCCAACGATTTAATATGCTCATCTAAAACTTCGTCCATAATTTCGCTCTTAGTAATATCCATTATTGATTCATACAATACTTTTATCAGTATCAGTGCAAGAAGTGTTCACAAAAATTACGCTATCTCTTCCTATACTTAAGGCTATGGGCGAACCTCTTGAAAAATAAGGCATGGCTAAAATGAGCCATTTGCAAAAGACAGCAGGACACATCATTCACAGTCTAGCGATTATACTGCTAGCCGGTTGCGCCTCTTCCACACTCGACCAACACGCAGCTCACCATAACAATAGCCATTCTAAACCTGGCTACCATATCTCACTGCAACTTAAAGAACAAAAGTCCTGGCAGTTAGATCGCAGTTTAATCGACCAAAAAGGCTATACCCAATACTATATTCCTAAAGATCAACAACATGAGCTACCTCATAACATTATCGTTCACTATGGTCGCAATGTGAGCACCAGTCTGATACAAACCATGCAACAAGTCTCTAGCGGCAATAAACATGCTGAGTGTAAAACAGCAAAAACCAGAATTATTCAACAAGATAAAAACAGTCTCGTCTTTAGCAATGTCCTAAAAGGGTGTGTCAATAATCACGAACTGTGGCAGATTTATAAAGTATTTAACCGCCCTGACGGCCAATATGCCATTATATATACCGCAGAGCCGAGTCAAATCCCTAAAACCATCCGCCAGCACATGCGTCATGTGATCAAACTCGCTCAATTGCTTAAATATAACAGCAAATAAAATCAATAAGTTACTTAAAGTTAAAGACAAAAAAAAGCCCTGTATAAAAGAAGGTTACAGGGCAACCAAATTAATTGTATCCGGCTTGGGGAGTCCGAATACAGTCTCCGCCTTAAGGGAGGGGAAAGGCGGAGTCGTGATGCATCCACGTACTAAGTAAGACAACATCTTAAACATAAGTTCACCAATACAAGCAATATTTAATGGGTTAAACGATAGGGCACACCTACAAACACTCGTGTTGAGCCACAGCGCGTAATCGGGTTATACATTAACGCTGCTCGTAATAACATCGCCTTACGATTATGTAAGAAGTGGTGCCACCAGCGCGTGGGCACGGCTTCTGGAATCACAATCACGGCACACCCTCGCTCAGGCTCACGCATGTCCACCCGTTTGATATAACGCAATAATGGGCTAATCGTTGCACGATAGGGTGAGTCTAACACGATAAGCTGTTCAGGGATTTGCAGCTCCCGCCAACTCTCCTTGAGCTTGTCCAGCCTCTCACCATTATCATGGGTATCAATCACAACCGCAGTCACATCATCAGATAAGGTTCTGGCAAAGCGCAAAGCGGCCATCGTGCCACGATGAAGTTTGGAGATAGGAACCACCACTTTCGGCAAGGGGTCATCATAGCTCAGTAAGTCATCATCATGAATATTGTCTACAGAAAGCTCAACATCGACCTCTTTATAATGGCGATGGACTTTATAGAACAAATACAATAACAAAGGCGCGATTAAAAAGACCACCCAAGCACCGCTAGTAAACTTGCTTTCAGCGATAACAACAAAAGCGATGCTCGTTGTAATACAGCCAATAATGCTGATTCCACTCTTCCATAGCCACCCGCTTAAGCGTCGCTTGATAAAGTAACGTGCAACCCCTGCTTGAGATAAGCTAAAGGCTAAAAACACCCCAATAGAATACAAAGGAATCAAGCTATGGGTATCGGCCTGAAACGCAATAACGAGCAAAATCGCAATCACCGCCAGCATGACAATACCATTTGAATACGCTAAACGATCGCCAATATTGCGTAACTGACGCGGTAAATAATTATATTCAGCAAGCACCGACGCTAAACGCGGAAAGCCGGAAAAAGACGTATTTGCAGCCAACAATAAGATTAAAGCCGTTGCCACTTGCAACGCATAATACAGACTAGAACCAACCAACCCTTGTCCAAAGACCGTATGGGCAATTTGTGATAATACACTTTGCGTAGTATTTGGATAAATATGCAAACTATCGGCAAGCACCGTAACACCTAGGAACATAGTCATTAAGATCAACGCCATCGCCGTTAAGGTACGATTTGCATTCTTCGCACAAGGCTCCTTAAAGGCTTGCACCCCGTTAGATACCGCTTCAATTCCCGTCAAAGCAGAACAACCGGATGAAAATGCTCGCAAAATTAATATAATACCGATAGAACCAGCCTCAAAGCCGCCTGCTGGAATTGGATCTAAGTGTGCGTGGTCATGATGAAAGCCATTAAATAAATGAAAGAGCCCAATAATAATTAACAAATAAATCAGACCAACAAAGATATAAGTCGGGGCTGCAAAAATACCCGCGGTCTCATGCAAACCCCGTAAATTCAGCCAAGTAATGATAATAATCGCTAAAACGCTTAAGGCCACCGCATGGGGCATTAACTCTGGGAAGGCCGAAGTAATCGCCCGTATCCCCGCCGATACACTCACAGCAACCGTTAGGATATAATCAATAATCAAAGCGGCCGCGGCAAGAAGCCCTGCACCGTTACCTAGATTTTCTTTAGCAACCGTAAACGCTCCTCCGCCACTTGGATAAGCTGTAATCGTTTGCCGATAAGATGCCCCGACAATCAAAATTAATAAGCAAATCGCTAAACCAATCGGCAAGGTAAAACTAAAGGCCGCTGAGCCTGCAATCATCAGTGCACCTAGAATCTCCTCGGTCGCATAGGCCACAGATGATAGAGCATCAGAGGAAAAGATAGCGAGAGCCATTTTTTTACTGAGGCGCACATCAGCCATTTTTTCTATAGAAAGCGGTGCACCAAATAATAGACGACGCAGCTTCATAGCTTAAAACTCTTCATAGTCTTCTTAAATCTCAAAATTAAGGCCGGTGGGCCTCTGTCAGGTATTCTTGCGATTGCATTTCTTGTAAGCGACTTAAGGTGCGTTGAAATTCGAACTCTAGGCGCTCACCTCGATATAAACTAAACATATCGACAGCGGCCGATAAAATTAATTTGACTTTACGATCATAAAATTCATCCACCAAATGAATAAAGCGTCGGGCCGCATCTTCATTATTTTTGCTAAAAACGGGCACATCACTCATGATCACCGTATGAAATTGCTTGGCTAATTCAATATAGTCTGAAGCGCTGCGCGGGCTATCGCATAGCTCTTTAAAACCAAACCAAACCGTGTCCTCAGCAAGGCGCATCACGGCTATCGCTCGGCCGAAAATCTCTACCGGTGTATTATTGGTATCGACGTGGGCTGCGAGTTGAGAGAAGCAGGCAGCTACTTCTTCATGGTCGCCCGGCTCTGCAATATGATACATCTTCGCTTCAGTCAATGCCCTTAACCGATAGTCTTGATTACTCACTAACTCTAAAGCATCACAGTGCTGTTCTAATAGATGAATGGCCGGCAAAAACGAGGCCCGTTGCAAGCCATCCTCATAAAGACGCTCAGGTGGAATATTAGACGTCGCAACTAAGCTGACACCGTTTTCAAATAATCCTCTCAATAAACCGGCAAGTATCATCGCATCGCCGATATCAGAGACAAAAAATTCGTCAAAACAAAGAACCTGGGTATCTTCTGCCCATTTGCTTGCAACCAAAGCCAACGGGTCACTTTGTCCTTTAAAAGACTTTAAATCCGCATGCACTTGCTGCATAAACCGATGAAAGTGCAAACGCTTTTTTTTATCACAGGCGAGGTGTTGATAAAACACATCCATTAAATAGGTTTTGCCTCGGCCCACAGAACCCCAAATATAAAGCCCTTTCACCGGCTCACCTTCACCACTAAAGAACCAGCGCTGTAAGAACCCTTTACTTTCTTGATCATTTACCAACTGATCGGCAAGGCGAGCTAAACGCTGAATCACAACTTCCTGAGCAGGATCATGGATTAATCCTGTATTTAAGTCATGTTGATAACGTTCTAATATATCCATGATCAATCAGTTTTCAGTTTAGAGCATAATGTTGTTCTATGACTTTGCGTAGATCCACTAAACGCCCATGGAAAAAATGACCTGCTTCTTCAAAGCGCTCGATTTCAGGCGGTTTAGTGAGTTTTTCTGCCCAAGCCAGCACTGCATCAGCTGCAACCACCTCATCCACCATTCCTTGAATCAGGAAAGTGGGGCAATCAGGCTGATCTTCGCTATCAAAGTCGAAATTCACCACCGCAGGAGCAACTAATAACAGCTGTTTCACATCCCCCAAACGACTTGCGCCTCGATAAGCGACATAACCACCAAAAGAGAAGCCCGCTAACCATATTTCATGATCGGGTTGATGGGCTTTGACCCAATCGACAACCGCTGCCAAATCCTCTGTCTCACCGATGCCATGAGTATACTCACCCGTACTTTTACCCACGCCACGAAAATTAAAACGTACCGCGCACATGCCATGTTGTTTAAATGTACGTGCTAAGGTATGAACGACCTTATTATGCATCGTACCTTGAAACAATGGATGGGGGTGACAAATCACCAGCGTCACCTTACGATTGATCTTAGCTGGAACCGAAACTGCGAGTTCAAGCGCCCCGCAAGGCCCTGATATTTCTAAATTTCCATCACACTCTGGAAAGCTCACCACCATCCCACTCAATTTAATAAATAGACATAAGGGCGGATTCTCGCATGTTTTTTTATAAATGCCAAGAAGATAAAACCGCCTAAACAACAAAATCTACTTTACAAACCCAAGCAATACAACGGAGAATATAGAGTAAGCATACTAAAACATTCATCATTATTAATAGGAGATGCTGTAGATGTACTTTGTTGCCATTGGCCTTATAACACTTATCATCGGTCTTGCCATTGGCTATTGGTGGGGACGACGCCAAGCGCCGCAGCAACCAAACCAACTTGCACTGGAACTACAAAATAAGACAGAAGCTTATGAAATCTATCAACAAACCGTTGAAGAACATTTAAATACCGCAGCTGATCTTACTAATACGCTGGCTCACACCCAACAAGAGCTAAGTGAGCACATTGCTCAAAGCCTAGAAAGCTTGAGTCAACGTGGCGTACTTCCGCCACCCTATGCCGATGGAGCTGTTATTTCAAAAAAGCCTAAAAAACGCAAACCACTCAAATCCACCGAGCAACCGCCAAGAGATTATGCGACCTAAGTTTCTATATCGATAACTGGATTTTGTTGATTACTATAAATGAGGATACGCCTATGAAAAAGACACTTGCTTGCGCTCTACTGAGTTGTAGCCTAGTTGCGCCCGCATTAAGCTATGCAGAGTTACCACAAGAGCTCGTTACCAAAAACAGTATCGCCCCCATGCTAAAAAGCGTCATGCCTGCGGTTGTGAATATCTCAAATTTGCAACATGTTGATTTTTCTAAAATCAAACTGCCTCCAGGTGTACCAAAATCCAAACTTCCCAAAAACCCGATTCTTGTACCAAAATCCACCGGTTCAGGGGTAATCATCGATGCTAAGAAAGGCTATATTCTTACAAACTACCATGTCATTGCAGATGCGAAGAAAATCCGCGTTACCTTAAAAGATGGCCGCCAACTCACCGCAAAAGTCATCGGGGATGATAAAGGCACTGACATTGCCGTTATTGAAATCAAAGCCAAAGATCTTGAACAAATTAAAATTCCGAAAAAAGGCTATACACCTAACGTCGGTGATTTCGTCGTCGCAGTAGGTAGCCCCTACGGCCTCAGCCAAACGGTCACATCCGGTATTATCAGCGCACTTGATCGTAACAACTTGGGCATAGAAGGCTTTGAGAATTTCATTCAAACCGACGCCCCCATTAACCCGGGCAATTCAGGCGGCGCTCTTGTGAATCTCAAAGGTCAGCTGGTCGGGATTAATACCGCGATTTTATCACCTGACCCTGCTGCGACCTTCACCGGCATCGGCTTTGCAATTCCATGGCCGATGGCAAAAAGCATCTCTCAACAAATCATCAAATATGGTGAGGTCAAACGAGGGCAGCTTGGTGTCTATGCCCAAAACATTACCCCAGAGCTCAGCGAGGCGATGGGCCTTAAGGATAATGAAGGTGCGATTGTCACTGATGTGATGCCAAACTCAGCCGCAGCAATTGCCGGTATAAAAATCGGTGATATTATCACTGAAATCGATAAAAAAGATATTCACTCTGCTGCTGATTTGCGCAACTCTATTGGCCTTATCCGTGTCGGCGATAAAGCGACGATTCAGCTGTTAAAAGATGGCAAGAGAAAAACCGTCACCGCTGAGTTGATCAGCCCTAAAGCCCGTGAGAAAGTCATCGCTGACAATGATCCCTACCTGGTCGGTATGACTTTACAGCAGGTTGAAAATTTCAGTCCCAAACGTGGCCTCATCCGTGGTGTTAAAATCACTGAACTCAATACGAGTAGCGCTGCTTGGAATGCAGGCCTGCGTCAAGGTGATATCATCCGTGATGTTAACGGTCATGAAGTCAACAACCTCAAGCAATTTATTAACACAATTAAGAAAAATGATAAAGAAGCCATTACCTTAAATGTCGCTCGCGGCCAAGGTGCACTTTATGTTGTCTTGCATTCTTAATTAAATTAAACTTTCTTTGTACCCCTCCCATGCCAAACACCGAAGCATGGGAGCAACTGGCTAATTTTTAATTAAAAATATTTTCAAAATAACTCTAAACCCAGTAAAAAATCACGCTTTCTTCGGTTAAATAATCGAATCCTCTCCTCAACTACCGATTTATCTTTATCACTGTTGCGATTTTTTAATAATTGGTCTGCCAAAATGGCTTCATCAAGTTGCCCATCTTGCGCTAATAACCACTGCTCCTCTGCATTGATTGGCACACTTGCCCCAGCTAGGCCCAAATGAGATAAGCCTGTATCAAGCGCCTGATCACACAGTAATCGATTTAATTTTTTCAACGCTCTTGAAGGCTTTATCGGTGTTAAGGCAAGCTGATGGCTTATCATAAGCAATAATAATACCTGCAATATATTTTGCACTGGCTGATTAATTTTTATGCGCAACTCACTTAAACTCTTCGGCCCAGTAATAAACTGTTCAATAATTTCATTCAATAACTCGGGAATTTGAGTAATCCCCTTAAAAACAGAAAGCTGCGGTTTAATCAGCTCTGGCACCGTCAACAGCGAGAAGCGGCTTTTCATAAGTTTTTCAATTTTATCATCGCTCGATAATTTTTCTACTTTCTTCAAATAAATATCGCAACGAAAACGCGTATTTAATAAATAGTCTCGAGTTAGCTCTTGCAATGCACGTGTTTTTTGCTGTTTAATCAAGTCAATATGATTTTTAGAAAACTGAAAATGATCAAAATTATTAATTAGCGTTGCGCTGGCCGCATAATTTAATTTTAAGTTCTGCATGCGCTCTATCATCTCAGTCGCATAAAAACACTGCCAAAATTCATGATAGTATTCATGAATCAAATAGCTCAAGTTCTCTTCGGTCAGGCTATCAAGCTGATAAGCCAATAAAGGGTGATCACTAAATATTTGTGCTTGACTATTTTTCAATTTTTGAAAAAGCTTTCGGCTAGCCGTCACTTTTTCTTTATAGTTTTCGCCATCAGCCTGCAGCAAAATTTCACGAATCGGCCTTAAGCTTTCCCATCCTGGTGCAGCATTATAACCGATATACACCAAACCATTTGGCTTTAAAAATCGCTTAATAAAGACATGAATTTTTTTAATTACTGCCTCGCTGACCCAAGAATACAGGCCATGTAGAACAATATAGTCAAACTTTTCAAAATTAAATTTTTTAACATCAACAAAATCATCATAAATCAATTCTAAATTATTAATTCCAGCCTGCGCTCTTAAGCTTTCGGCAGATTGGATATGCGCTTGCATAAAGTCAATGCCATAAAATTCAGCCTCTGGAAAACTCGCTGCTGAAAATAATAATGAGTTTGCATAACCACACCCAAATCACAATAACGAAATGCTTTTGTCTCATCTGCCGGAGCCTGAAAATTATTTAACGTACAAATAAAATTTAAAAAACTTGGCGATAATTCGCGGTGGTAATGGTGAACATAGGGCAAGGCAGTGCAATATCCTTGTTGATAGTCCATATATCACTTACTCCTTTGTACTGCGACTTGCCATCATTCACCGATCTAAACTTATTTTTAGTTTAGCAGCCTAAATTTGCTATGAGTTTGCAAGGTTCCGATAAAACAGCATATAAACCGCATTACTCCAACCAAAACCTACTTGTGCTTTACTATAACCTCGCGTTGCATCAATTTCTTTCACAGGAGAAATCACATTGTACTTTTCTATAATTCGTCCTGTGTTAGCAAAGTATAAATCGACTGCTGACAACCAGCCTCGCTCTATTTTATCCAACTCTCCTCTAATCAGCTCCTGCTTCTTCCCTGAGACACTGGGTAATAAGTGCATTAAAGCACCTGCAGCAAAGTAATTCACCGGCGCCCATGTATACGGATAATCCCATTGATTCCCCGTCGCCATTAGACTCGTTTGTATACCATAATTACCAATCATTGCTACCTGCTCACACTGCCCATGTAAGATTAAACAATGACCTTTTGACCAATTATTATTGCCAGTTACCTTGTCCTCTTGCACCGGTAGTTTTTTCATTGCATAACGCAAAGACTCATAGTTTCTATCCTCAGAGGCCAATCCTGCCCAGCCTGGATAAAACATCGTGCCATAAGGATAATACTTTACTTGCTTGTCTGTCTTTACAGGATACGGATGCAATGGTGCGTTTTTAACGTCTTTTGCCAAGCGATCACTATAAAAACCCAGCTCATTGGCTTCTTGTTGCCAAAGTAGCTGATTGACCGCAACTTTTGTTTGTTTTTGCCAGCGTGTCAGTGCCTGCCCAGTATATTTATAAACACGCGGTATATTTTCACCAAAGCCAATACTCATGACCTGCTTTAATTGATCCGACATTTTATAGAGCAAAGAAGTGAGTGCAACATTACCATAATCCAAAGCGCGCTGCCCTTGTGGCCCATAGCGCCCGGATAAATCATACCCTGAAGCTCGAATCGCCCGATCTGCCGCATAAAAATTTTGAGTCAATTGACCGTTTAAATAAATTTTATCAGGGTTCTGGTCAGGATGTTTTTTAAAAAATTCAGCCGCATCTTGATATAGCAAACGGTTTTGAGCTTGAGTGCTCTTTATCGTTTCAGCCGCAGCGCCGTAGCCTTCTGTGCCATAAGTATATAATCTATAATTTTTGCCATCTTTCCTCACTGTTAACACACGAGGGTTTGCACCATTTTGTACGCTGTTATACGGATTCCAGCCTCGATAAATCTCATCAGGTTTAATCCAATAATTAAAATAAATCAACCCAGCCGGCAACACTTCTTGACTTAACCATTCTTTAAAATTTTCTGGAGTATGAAACCCTGGCAAACCATAGTTACGATATGCCCAATCAAGATAACCACCCACTTGAATCTGCATCGCCTGTTTGCCCAGCACTTTTTTGGCTTTTACAGGCTCAGCAGCCAAAGTTTCTTGGTATTTTAAATTTAACTTCTCAGCATATTGCTCATAAAAATTATAAACAGCCAAAGCCTCAGCCATAAACAAAGGCGGTTGGGAGCGTGTTAAATAATAACTACGATTACCGTTTAAAACAAAACCACCATAAAAATCAATTTCAAAAATATGATTATCGACCATGCCCTTTGCTAGATAAAACAGCTCGCGTGCCTTAGCATAAGCTTGCTCTTTACTTAACTGTACCAGCTTTGGCTGACCTTTCTCACTGACAAAGATCTTGCTTTTAGGGTGCTGATATAAATAAGCTGCGCTTTCTAGCATACCACGAATAATAAAATACGAATCCCAGCCATACATCTCATTAAAAATCCCACCCGGCACCACATAGGCATTAGGTAGATATAACAACCCCATCCGACCATAAAGGCGCTCACCTCGCTCAGTATCCGCGGGCGGCTTATCTTTAGGCAACTTAACAATCACTAAGCTTTTAACATTTTGGCTATCATTCTCTATCACGCTTTTAGCGGCCGATAATGCAGGTGGATAATATACCGGCCATTGATCTTGTCCGGGTAATTTCTCCATCAATTTATCACGTGCCATCTGATCAATCATTTTTGGTGTGCGCAATAACCAATCTGTATTCAACCACGCTCCGTTAATGTAAGGGATGACACAACTTTTTTGAAATTCACTTTGATTTAATCGAACCTGTTTCGCATTCTCGTGCATGAAAGGCAGTAAACAACGAGAGAGTACAGGGCTAAAATTCACTTTTTGAAGCTGACCAATTGTCCACGTATAATCATTGCGACTCTTTAATACTGCAAAGCTTGAGCCTGTAACAAGCACCATAGCGGCCAATAGACTAAATAATTTTTTTCGAGTGAACATCAAGTCATCCTAAAAATACAAAAAATTTCTGTAATCTCAAATGTACTTGAAAATAAATCATCGCTCTACAAAAGTTTTCTTGGCAAAAAGAAAAAAGGCAACCTAAGCTGCCTTTCCAAAATTAAAGAGAAGGGTTAACAGTTAGAATGTTAACCAGAAGTCTAACGTTAGTACGCTATAGCGGTTTGTATCTGATGATGCAGAGGTAGGATCTGCATACTGTGCCATATTCCCATACTCTAAAGAGATATAAGTACTTGGCAATACTGAAACACCTGCGCCAACCAAGATTAGGTTTTTAAATTGGCTCTTGCTACTCGTAGTACCGTTCGCATTTTTAGTCCCACTATAACTGATAGAGAAGTCCACCGGCTTAATGATTTTTGTACTATAACCAGCTTGAAGATTATATGCTGAAACCTTCTTGCTTTCGGTAGTTACTGTTCGTGCAACATCTTTCAATGTTTGAGCATAATTGACTTTAAAACTTACAGGCCCTACTGCCATTTTTGCAGAAATATTCGCTGCGGGTAATGGATCTTTTGTGTCTTTAGCTGTCATGCCTCGTAGTGCATGTCCAGTAATATCTCTGACATAACCTGCACCAACTTTTGCTTTCACTTGCCCAACTTTAAATGCATAATTCGCCTGCAGCGTCCAATCATTCACATGATTATCGGCCGCTGTGCCGCGATCAGTTTCAAACACCGATGCTGAGATATTTAAATTATCTTGATAGTAACCCAAGGTTCCCGCAAGCTTGCCTTTGCTGATTCTAAAATAATCAGTGGATAGAGGATTATTATAAGTGTGGCCGCCAAAGTCCCCAAAATAAGGGACGATCTTACCTAACGAGAAATAAACCGGTGATTTACTTAAATTACCAAAAGTGACGAACCCAGTACGCAGTGGCGAACTTTTCGCAATATCAAGCTGCCAATCCACCAAGACCCAATCATTCAGTTTTGCTAGTATGTCTAATCTTACAGTATCAAGATAAATACTACTTGCCGTTTGGCCCTCTGCGTAACCGTTGGTATTATAAATTCCATCCCCTGCAACACCACTGTCAGCCGCAGTCGTATCCTTACCATAAGAAATATCTGCCTCGAGAATTCCTCCAAGCGTAAACCTAGGTGCATCTTCGCCAGCTTTTTTCAATAATTTCAACATTCCTAAATCACGACCAAAACGGCTGGATTGGCTCGTAATTTTACCGCCTCCCACTCGACCAAAGTGAACAGCACCCCCTTCTTTGCCTTTACCGGTTTTAAGCGCTTCAACCTGCTTTTCCAAAGCCGCTTGGCTGGCCTTTAGTTTATCAAGCTCAAGTTTCAATGAGTCGGCTGTCGCTGCAAATGCGGTGCTTGCAGCCAGACTCAGAGCAACTGAGCAAGTGATTAACTTTAATTTCATCGCATCTCTCCCTAATGCTTTAAAACAATTGTTCTTCTTAAACAATTTTGCACACTCTTGCGGTATTGTTTGTATCGACAAGTAAACAAACATTCCTTTGGCAAGTATTGGCAGAGAGTGACTTTTTTGCCAGCTATCTAACTAATATTTAAACTGTAAAATGCTAGATCATTGTTTCTTAATAAAAAGAAAAATTATAAAAATATCAAAAAAATTAATGTTTTAAACACTAAATTTAACTGTGCATCGCATCATTGCTGATGTAAGATTTTTAACATTAAAAATTAAGCAAAATTCGAGCCAAAACAAGACAGAACTCAACTAGCAAAAATAAAGACAAAAGCCGAAACGAAAAAAGAAAAGGCGAGTAAAACTCGCCCTTAATAACATGCTGTTAAGCAATAACGATTAAAGTTTATCGTTATTCTTAGCAAGATAATCAGCAACACCTTTAGGAGATGCAGTCATACCTTCGTCACCTTTTTGCCACCCAGCAGGACAAACTTCGCCGTGCTCTTCGTGGAATTGCAGAGCATCAACCAGGCGAGAAATCTCATCCATGTTACGACCCAATGGTAGATCATTAACGATTTGAGAGCGAACAACACCATCACGGTCAATGATAAATGTGCCACGGAAAGCAACGCCAGCTTCTGGGTGCTCAACACCGTATGCTTGGCATATTTCGTGTTTCACATCAGCAACCATCGTATACTTCACTTCACCAATACCACCATCTTCAACTTTAGTGTTACGCCACGCATTGTGAGTGAATTGAGAATCGATAGAGACTGCAACCACTTCAACACCACGTTTTTTCAGCTCATCGACACGCTTGTCAAGAGCGATAAGTTCAGATGGGCACACAAAAGTGAAGTCTAGTGGGTAAAAGACCATTGCAACGTATTTACCTTTCGTCGCTTCACGGAAGTTGTAGTTATCAACGATTTCACCATTACCAAGAACCGCAGCAGTAGTAAAGTCTGGTGCTTGACGGCCCACTAAAACAGCTGGGTAAAACAACTCTTCATCTTCAAGAATCATGCTCATGGTATCCCCTTTTAAATAGTCTTTTTTATTCATCACAAATATGGAGACATAAGTGTGCTTCAAGCACTGGACACTGTCAATATGCCAATGCTGTGTTCATCGCCCACACTGACAAACGTACTCTTTAGATCAATCAACAAGCTAGCTTCATAACTCGACACAATAAGCAACTGACGCACGGATAGAAAACCTTATAAAGAAAATTGATGTCACTTTACTTATTCGATTAGCACAAATATAATTGTCCGGTTTCAAATTGATATATAAACATAAACTGAGTGATGAAGTGATAACAATTTACTATAAAAGCTATAATAATTAAGCCGCAACCGTTAACTTGCTTGAAAAACAGCAGCGCCCCATATTCAAAAGCTTAAAAACAAAAGTTAGCCGATAAAAACCACTTCCCATTAAAGCTACAATGCACCACAAAAACATAAGGCATTTACTTTAGCTTAAGGAGTCCTTATGATGAACAGCATCCCATTTATATTCATTCTAGGAGAACTCATGAGTTTAGATACTTTAACATCCCTTTTTCTCTGGGTCCCAATGATAAGCATTATCCTACTATCATTCATTAATTTCTTATTTAATCGTTAATTTTCAAGGCCCACCTTAATATGCATGAATTAATCACTACCTTCTCGCTATATATCTTAGCGATTTTTGCCATTGGCTTATATTCATATTTTGCCACACGCAACTTAACAGACTACATGCTCGGCGGCCGTACTTTAAGCGGCGCCATTGCGGCTTTAGGGGCCGGCGCTTCCGATATGAGCTCTTGGCTGTTACTCGCACTCCCCGGAGCGGTCATGATGCATGGTTTAAACCAAATCTGGCTGCCGATCGGCCTTTCTTTGGGTGCATTTTTAAACTGGCAATTCGTCGCTAAACGCTTACGCGTCTATACCGAAGTTGCAAAAGATGCCATTACCATTCCTGCCTACCTTGAACACCGCTTTCACGATAAAACAAAAATTTTACGCAGTGCCACCGCCATTGTCGTTCTGATCTTCTTTACTTTTTATACCGCAGCCGGCTTTGTCTCCGGCGGCTTATTATTTAGCTCGACATTTCATATTGATTACAGCACCGGCCTTATCATCACCGCTGCAATCATCGTCACCTATACCTGCGTTGGTGGCTTCTTGGCGATTGCTTGGGTCGACTTTTTCCAAGGCACATTTATGTTTTTGCCTTATTGATTGTCCCAGCTGTTGCTCTCAATCATTTGGGCGGCTTACACGATACAATCCACATTATCGATACCCAATCCCCATCTTTACTCAACGCCTTTACCGGCACCAGCGCTTTAAGCATATTCTCACTACTCGCCTGGGGCTTAGGCTATTTCGGCCAACCCCACATTCTTGTTCGTTTTATGGCAACTAAAACTCACCATGAAATTCCAAAAGCACAGTTTATCTGCATGAGCTGGATGAATCTCGCCCTCTATGGTGCGATTTTTACCGGGCTTTTCAGTATCGCTTTCTTCGCTCAGCACCCGCTTGCAAACACTGAAACCGCATTCTTGCAGCTTGCAAAAACCCTATTTAACCCTTGGGTTGCCGGCTTATTACTCGCGGCCGTACTTTCTGCCACCATGAGCACCTCTTCTGCACAATTACTCGCTTCTGCCAGCGCCCTTGCCGAAGATTGCTACCACCGTTTTTTCGCGCCCACAAGCCAAAGCACGTGAGCTACTTAATATCAGCCGTTTGGGGGTCATTTTAATCGCCTGTGTTGCCTTTGCCTTTGCCTTTAACCCACAAAGCTCAATTTTAAACCTCGTCGGTTACGCTTGGGCCGGTTTAGGTGCGGCCTTTGGTCCTGTGATTTTAATCTCGCTGTTTTGGCGGCGAATGAATTTACCTGGCGCAATCTCAGGGATTGTTGTCGGTGCACTCGTTGTCATTATCTGGCCCCATCTATACGCTTTAGGTGGGATTTTTACTCTCTATGAGCTTTTACCTGCATTTATTCTGTCAGCATTGAGCATTATCATAATCAGCTTGACGACAGCCCCACCTCCAGCGAAAATTTACCAGGAATTTGACCAAACACTTGAAATATTAAATAAATCCAGCGCTGTTTCCGGAGAGCACAATGCTATACGATAATAAACACCCCAAATACCAACCCTCAGCATTACGATCAGCCATCACAAATGCATGGTGCATGGATGAAAAGCAAGCCGTAGAGTCTTTACTCAACACACCTTTAATGACTGAACAACAAGTCCGTTACACCCAACAGCAAGCGCATAAGCTCATCGAAAAAGTCCGCGCAGCTCGCCTTTCCCAAGGCGGCATCGACGCTTTTATGCAAGAGTACAGTCTATCCAGTCAAGAAGGCATTGCCTTAATGTGCCTGGCTGAAGCTTTATTGCGTATTCCAGATGCAACCACCTCAGATAAGCTCATTAAAGACAAACTCAGTGATATGAACTGGTCAGCCCATCAAGGCCAAAGCGATTCTCTCTTTGTTAACTCTGCAACTTGGGGCCTGATTATTACCGGCCAATTACTGAGTGAAGAATCAACCAAAGCCAGCTCAATTTCTCGCGCTCTTAAAAAACTGACCGAACGCATCGGCGAGCCAATGATCCGCAAGGCCGTTAGCTATGCCATGAAATTACTCGGTGAACAATTTGTCACTGGTGAAACCATTGAAGCAGCCTTAAAACGTGCCACCAAAAAAGAAAAAGCCGGTTACCGTTACTCTTACGATATGCTTGGCGAAGCAGCAAAAACTGATAAAGATGCCCTCTTTTACCTGGGGGAATATCAAAAAGCCATTGAGGCGATTGGTGCCCATAGTAAAGACCTCGATATGATCTCAGGCCCTGGGATTTCAATTAAGCTCTCAGCACTACATCCACGCTATGAAGTCGCACAGTATGGCCGCGTGATGGATGAGCTTTATCCTCGCCTTTATGAACTGGCATTATTAGCTAAACAGTATAATCTTGGCCTTAATATCGATGCTGAAGAAGCGGATCGACTCGAATTATCACTCGACCTTATCGAAAAGCTCTGTGAAGAAAGCGAACTTACCGGTTGGAATGGTATTGGCGTTGTCATTCAAGCCTATCAAAAGCGCTGCCCGTATGCCATCGACTGGCTGATTGAAACCGCCAAGCGCACCCGTCACCGCTTAATGATTCGCTTAGTTAAAGGCGCTTATTGGGATTCCGAAATTAAGCTAGCCCAAGAATTAGGACTAGAGGGTTACCCTGTTTATACCCGTAAAGTCTATACCGATTTATCTTACCTACACTGTGCAGAGAAACTACTCAATGCTCCTGAACACATTTACCCTCAATTTGCCACCCACAACGCCTATACCCTCTCTGCTATTTTAGAACTGGCAGGCCAGCGCCGTGACTTTGAATTCCAATGCTTACACGGCATGGGCGAAACCCTATATGACCAAGTCGTCGGTGAAGATCATTTAGATATTCCTTGCCGAATTTATGCACCTGTCGGCACGTATAAAAATCTCTTAGCCTATCTGGTTCGCCGCTTACTTGAAAACGGTGCAAACTCTTCTTTCGTCAATCAGATTCTTGATGAAGAGGTCCCAATCAATCAACTCACAGAAGATCCTATTCAAGCCGTTCAGGCTTTAGGTGGCAAACCGCATGCTCATCTGCCATTACCACGAAACCTTTATGGCAATCAGCGTTTAAACTCAAAAAGTTTTGAGCTAAATAGTGAAAAAGATCTAGACCAGTTGGATCAGGCTATGAGTGAGTTTGCTGGCAAAACGTATCACGCCAAACCCACACTTCATACAGACAACTCAGAGCATGCGAGCATCGCCATTAAAAACCCAGCAGACCATAATGAAGTTGTCGGCCAGGTTACCGAAGCCGGTGCCGAACACATCGAAGCGGCTCTTAAAACTTCGACTCAGGCTTTTCCTGCTTGGCAACAAACGCCTAGCGCTCAACGGGCAAAGCTACTTGAAAAAACGGCTGACCTTTTTGAAGAACATATGCCAGAGCTGATGCAACTTGCCATTCGTGAAGCCGGTAAAACACTCGCCAATGCCATCGCTGAGATTCGTGAAGCCATTGATTTTTGCCGCTACTATGCCGAGCAAGCACGTCATGAATTTACAGCCGAGTCAGGTCTAGTCGGCCGTGGTCCTATTCTATGCATTAGTCCGTGGAACTTCCCTTTGGCAATTTTCACCGGTGAAGTCGTTGCTGCTCTTGCCGCAGGCAATACCGTACTTGCTAAACCTGCTGAACAAACACCCCTGATTGCAGCACGTGCAGTTGAACTCATGCATCAAGCAGGTATCAGCCCTGAGGTACTGCAATTACTCCCAGGCCAAGGTGAAACTGTCGGTGCGACTTTAGTCAAAGATGCGCGCATTAAAGGCGTGATCTTTACAGGTTCGACAGATGTTGCCCATATTATTAACCGCACTCTGGCAGAGCGTAATGAAATCATTCCTCTGATCGCTGAAACCGGTGGTCAAAACGCCATGATTGTCGACTCTTCTGCCTTGCCCGAGCAAGTCATTACTGACGTTATCACCTCAGGCTTTGATAGCGCCGGCCAACGTTGTTCTGCCTTACGCGTTCTTTTCTTACAAGAAGATATCGCTGACAACATGATCACTATGCTCAAAGGTGCGATGACAGAACTCACTATCGGCAACCCTGCACAACTGAGTGTCGATGTAGGCCCTGTCATCGATGAAGAAGCACAAATTCGCTTAAATCAGCACATTAAAAAAACCAAGTCACAAGCAAAATTGCTCTTTCAGTGCGAACTTCCCAAAAATAACGGCACCTTTGTCGCACCCACAGCCTTTGAACTTGAAAACCTCAATGATCTTAAGCAAGAAGTCTTTGGCCCCGTCGTTCACATCGTACGTTTTAAAGCCGACGAACTTAATCAAGTCATCGAGCAAATCAATGCCACCGGCTTTGGCTTAACCTTGGGTGTTCACAGTCGCATCTCAACAACAATTAATGAAATCACTGCTAAAGCAAAAGTCGGTAATTTATATATTAACCGTAACCAAGTTGGTGCCGTTGTTGGTGTCCAACCGTTTGGTGGTGAAGGTTTATCTGGAACCGGCCCTAAAGCCGGTGGTCCGCTTTATATGCACCAGCTTGTAAGCCATAAAAACAAGCCTGAAAATAATAATCAGGCAACTGATAAAGCACCAAAACAAGAGACAAACTCAGAAAACTCAGTCTCTATTAGCCTTATTAAACAGGCAATTAAAAAGAAAGCTGTTTGGCAAGAAGGCAATGAACAACGCGCCACCTTGCTTGAAATTGCGATGAATAAAGTTCGTGATCGTAAATTATTAATAGAGCATTCAAGTCAGCTTGATTCACTCATTAATCAGGCTAAAACCTTGGCAAACTCGATCAACCATGCTGAACTTCTCCAAGGGCCAACAGGCGAAGATGACACTTTATCCAATCACCCACGAGGCATCATGCTCTACGTGATTGATCATACAACAACAGCAATTGAATGCATAAACACCATTAGTGCGACTCTTGCTACAGGAAATAGTCTAATCATTATTAACAGCACTAATAACCAGGCAGTAATAGATATTCAAGCATTAATTGCTTGCTTCCATGAGGCCGGAGTCCCTCAAGAAGTACTCGGCTATTTTGTCAGTTCTGAGAATATCAGCTCGGTAATTACAGATAATCAGGTTAATATCGCAGGTCTTATTTATTCTGGAGCACAGCCCGCAGCTTATAACAAGCAATTAAGTTTACGCTCGGGCGCAATTTTGCCGTTTATCCATATCAGTGAACAAGCGGCGCCTTTGCATAGACTCGTCCATGAACGCACTGTCACGGTGAACACAACGGCTGCAGGTGGTAATGCATCGCTTATGACCATGCAAGAAGATTAACCCAAAACCTTATACACAAATCGATACATAAAAGGCGGTTAAATTCCGCCTTTTTAAGTTCCACCAAAGTAAAATTTTAACAATTATCAAGAGTAAGGCTGTGGTATCACATTACCTTGTAGGTCATAGGGCTGAGACATATAAGATTTAATCTTATTTGATAAATAGCCGCCATCATCCTCTGGTCCGGAGATACTTGTCGTGCTCCCACCTCCCCAAAGAACGCTAAACACATGATCTTGAATCAGCTCAGCCATATGCCCCCCCATAATGCAATTGCCATTATGCACAGTATAGTATGTTTGATGCTGAATCGGCGCATATAAGTACTGTAAATAAGTAGAATATTTCCCGGTATTATCGCTACCATATACAGAATCTAATGATTCGTTTAGCATCTTTGCTATATTATTAACACCGACGTCTGCTTGTTTACAAACACTGTCATCACCCAATATATAATCGACTGCGGTGGACCCATACTGCCAATTAATCTCTGAAGTGGACGGAATATGTCCACCTGGTGTTTGAAACAACATAATAGGAAGCGCTTTATTATCGCCAACATGATTACTAATATACTGGCTCACCCCTGAGACATATTGCATATAAGTAGACCAGTCATTTGCACTATAAAAATAGTTTGCTAAAACATGATTACCCTTTACAAAGGTATTTCTTTCATATTTGTCAAAAGCAATAAAAGTTGGGTTAAGGCCTTTGTAAGGTGCTGCATCACTAAACACACCATTATCAAGCAGGTATTTTGCTTCGGCATTAACGTGTGTTTGAATCGTCTTCGCATCAGAAACAGCAGTATGCACCCATGTATGCCCTGTTGTGTCACCTGCCCATATATTGTCAGCAGGCCCATAGGTCACATTCGGTCCAAATGCATGCACAATCCAGTTGATAGCCTGATTATATGTTTTAAAGCTTGTATCCGCATCATCCGGAAACAAATTATTTATCGCACTTTCATAACCTGCTTTTTGGTCAGCAGTGATTAATGAATGACTTTGTAAATAACTCAGCATATCTGTTAATGCTTTATGAACTGGCGGCTTAGCCGTTTGGTAGTAACCATTTTTACTCCCCATACCATAGGTATCAGGGTTGAGTACAATAGAACCACGAACATCTACATTACCCCGTTTAGCCACAATATGATTCTGCAAATATAAACTCGTTATTGCCAGATATGAAAAGTGCTGAGTTAATAAGTTTAAATCATTCACCTGCGCTTCTGCTTCGACTTGGCTTCCCCCCGGATGCATTTGTCGTATACACAACCACCACAGGAACAACGGGTTTATTCGCTGTACTTAACTGTTTTGCAGCGTCAACTGTGCGAATAACCGCTTTAGCTTGCTTATAGAATATATCATATGGATCTTTGCCATTATCTCCTGCACCATCAAACCCCGCATATTTAAAAATTGCATCGGCTGTGCCTCTTTGGCCAATTTGGTCTGTATTAGTAAAGTCATCAACGGACCCCATCGCCACATAGTTGGGCCAACCTGGTAATTGATTCTGTATGTTCGGCATGATTATTTTATCTTCTTTGATAAAAATGGACTGAGGCGAAGCGGATGGGCTGAGTGAATAACTCTGCTCCCAATCACCGGCATTGCTAGAACTAAACTTTAATACGCTAAAAGGCTGATCATAAGTTTGACCACTCAATGCAGCCGCATCCATAACATGATAAAGCTCCACCTTATCAACAGACGTTGGAAAAGAGACTTTCGAGCCAGAAACACTAATATTGTACTCATCATTTGAACTTGCTCTAATATTAGCCTCAGCAGATAAGTTATAAACAGATGGACTTAAGCCTGCCAAAGTCAAATTCAATTCATTCACTTTATCCCAAGAAGAAAAATTCTGATCTGAAGAAAGCACTCTCTCTGTCGCCCCCGCATGAGCCGATGAAAGTGCCTTAATGTTGACTTGATTCGGAAGAGGAGTTCCACTCCACCCTTGATCCAAGTCAACAACAGCAGCTCCATCTGCGGCCTTTCCTGTGCATTGCTTCCCTTTTATTATCTCCAACGCCGCTTTTTTAGTCACAGGACTCCACCACGTTCCACAAATGCTATATACTTGACTGCCTCCCTCTGCTAATACAATAGCATCAGATAATTGATAGGCATTGTTCGGGTCTTGGCTAGTAATCTGGACCGAAGCATCAAGATCATTTCCAGTATTATTTTCTAGTTTTATTTGATATTTTGAATCCCCTTGCTCCCAAGACGCAAAAGCAGCATTTGATAATAAACTTATTGATATTCCTACAACAGACGCGACCAATAAGCTTGCATACTTATATTTATGCATTTAATATTTTCCCCTTTAACTTTCAAAAATTAAATTAAACTAAAAAAAGAAAAACCAATATAATTCGTTTATCTACACTTTATAGAAAAAATTAACAAATTAAATATAGGTATCACTGTTAATTCTATATTTCCTTAACAAAAAATTAATTCATATTTTTAAATTAATTCAAATGAATCAGAGAAATTATCATCTACTCACCAAAAATAAGATACGGTATTTTATACCTAAATTGAAACATTAATAACTTATTAAAAATATTAACAAATTATTAAGTTATCCTACATTGAAAACAAAAACATCTTTCTCTTTAATAGTAGATATCATTCTTGTCATTTTATATTTAAATTCATAATTTATAATTCCCAAAAGACAGCGAGCAAATCAACAAACTAGAACTCAGATAACTTTCAAGAAAAATATTAAAAATTAAAACAAATAAAAAGCCAGACTTTCATATAGTAATATTTATTCTTAATAAACATTACATATATAATTTCAACTATTTTCCAACAAGCTAAATTCAAGGCAAGAGTTCTTTAAAACCACACACTAGAAATTAGAAAGCAGAAATTCAATCAACGCTGCAAAGATCATAAACATCCATTTCTTTTTCTCTAGCAGCATCCAACCAAAACGCTCTTTTCCCAGAAACTTCTGTAACAATTTGCTTAAGCTCACCATTAATATAATGCGCCGCTGTATTATCCTCTAAAGCAATACCCGGCAAGGCTTCTTTACTCTGTGCTTTTTCCAAAAAAGCTGGGCGATGCTCTGCCTCCATATCATAATGAGGACAACAACTCCCTTGAATTAATCCCATACAATCGATAACTCCAAGCGGAGCAACCGAATCAGTAATACCTTGCTCAAACCAGCATATTGACCCCGCACTATTTCCAGATAGAATAATGCCTTGATCATAGGCGTCTAATAAAACCTCATCAACTCCCCACTCACGCCATAACGCAAGCATGCTGCGAGTATTCCCACCTCCAACATAAATTAAATCTTGTGATAACAAATGTTGTTTCCAATCCTCTTTTACACTGCCAAAAAAAGGAAAGCCAGGAAGGTTGCGCACCAAACGCTAAGAAGCTTTGATAAAACTTTAAGATATACTCTTTCAACTCACCACTGGCCTGTGGCAATAAACAAACTTTTGGATTTTTTTATTTGTTTGCTCAATAAGGTACTGTTCTATTTATC
>NZ_MDTU01000001.1:2667293-2695082 GCF_001720395.1 Piscirickettsia litoralis | reverse complement strand
TTTATGTTCATAATTTAAAATTAATACTTAAAGCTATAAACTATGACAAAGATCTCGTACTGAAAATCCTTTGACTTGACCTGAAAAATTTTTAGTTAACCCCATCACTTTAAACATCTCACCCATTTCTGTAGGTAAGGTGAGCTGCTTCACTTGCTGAGTGAATTTTAATTGTTTTAATGGCTCTTGTTCATTATTTAATTTTTCTTCTATACACTTCAGCAAACCTGCATTTAATAAAAAATTAGCTTGCGTATTAAAACCAGCGATATTAAACCCTGCCTGATCCGCCGCTTTGGCAACTTCGGTAAAGTTCACATGGCTAGTAATATCTTGCAATCCTGGATAAGCCAATACATCTTGATGAACTCGATGGCGATAAAAAGCACGTAATGACCCTTGCATACGCTCAGGGTGAAAAATATCCTGAGCTCCCCCTCCATAGTCAATCAATATCACTAACCCTGCCTCCATTGCATCATAGAGTCCAGATAGCCAAGGCTTAAGCGTTAAATTCAACTCGGTCTTCATACCATTAGGCAATTGATAGTCTACAATGCATCGATCTAACTCGGCTTGAGTAGAAGCATTTTTTTGCTTGACCTTTTGCCAACAAAACTGATTGTTCTCTAAGCTCACCCCTATTTCAATCGCTTGTTGATCCATGACTTCAAAATGATGCACTGGCATCGCGTCCAACACTTCATTGGCAACCACCATGCCCTTAAAACATTTAGGCCAGCGGTTGAGCCATTCGACTCGTGCTAAAATATGCTCCCCTAACTCAGCAATTTTTTCTCGTTGGCGCTCGATTAACTCTGGACTGAGTTCTAAAATAAAATATTTCTCAGGTAACTGGTCAAGCTCTGCGAGCTTTCCTAATAGGACGGTGGCAAGTGCGCCACTGCCCGCGCCAACTTCCAATAACGCCCGCTCTTTTTGGTCAAACTCACTCAAAATATCCATGGCTTGCAAGGCAAGAGTTTCACCGAATAGCGGTGATAGTTCAGGTGCGGTAATAAAATCACCCTCAGCGCCAAATTTTCGGCTTCCTGCCATATAATAACCTAAATTAGGTGCATATAAGGTTTGCTCCATAAAACGCTTAAATGAAATAACCTTTTCAGGCTGATCATTAATTTCGCTTTGTAACAGTTCAATGAGTTTTTGGCTATGAGCCATTTGTTCGATGCTTGGCTCTGGCAGTTCTGCTAACTCTTTTTCTAATTGTTTACGCGACTGCATGAATACCTCGCTGACGCTTAATGCGTACTCCTGTTGTTTTAGCGGCAGGAATCGCTCGCGGTTTTCTAACTTCTAACTCTATCCATTCAATAGGGAAACATTCGAGTATGGCTTGCGTGACTTCTTCAGCAATGCGCTCGATGAGTTCAAAGTGTGCACTTTGCACCACACGAATTAACACTTCAGCAACTTCATCATAGTCGATTGTATCTGCACAATTGTCCGTTGCTGCGGCTCTGCGAATATCAAAGCCTAGGCAAATATCAAACTCAAGCGGTTGTTTTGCTTTTTTTCCCATTCATAGACCCCAACACGACTGTCGACGGTTAAGCCTTGAATAAAGATACTATCCACGCTAAGCTCCTAACTTATTCAGATTCAATACTTATATTATTAACTACAGGAACACTCGATCACTATGTTTATTGGCATCGCTCTTGTTATTTTTGCCTATCTACTCGGCTCAATTTCAACCGGCATTGTAACCTGCAAACTCATGGGATTACCAGACCCAAGAACCGATGGCTCTGGCAACCCGGGCGCAACCAATGTATTACGCGTCGGCGGCAAAAAAGCAGCAATTATCACCCTCATTGGCGATGCCCTAAAAGGAGTGATTCCTGTCGCCCTCGCCCATGCCTTAAACCAACACCTTATTATGGGCCACACCTTACAACTAACAGAAGCAGGACTCGGCATTATTGCCTTTGCTGCTTTTTTTGGTCATTTATACCCCATCTTTTTTAAAATTCCAAGGCGGTAAAGGGGTCGCGACAGGCTTTGGAGCCATTATTGCGCTTAGCTGGCCTCTTGGGCTTTGCCTACTAATCACCTGGCTGGTTATGGCCTTTTTATTTAGAATTTCATCACTCGCTGCCTTAACTGCAACGGTACTTGCCCCTTTATACAGCTACTGGTTAGGCACAGAAGGCTATATCATGCCACTGATCATCATGGCGATCTTTACCCTATATCGCCACAAAGGCAACATCGCTCGTCTCATTCATGGCACAGAACCTAAAATTGGTCAGAAAAAAAGCGAAAAACTAACAGGCCGGCTTACAGCGCAGATAGCTCTGTGAGCGGCCAACGCGGCACCACTTTTAAGGTCGTCTCGGCCAATTGCCCTGCCTGTAAACGCTGCCACCCTGCATAGGCAATCATCGCACCATTGTCCGTACACAACTCATGGCGTGGGTAATACACGTCGAAGTCCTCTTTTTCACTCGCTTTTTTTAGCCCTGCTCTTAATTGCGCATTGGCGCTCACCCCACCGGCCATAACTAAACGCCTTAAGCCCGTTTGCTTTAACGCTCGTTTGCATTTAAACAACATGACATCCACAATTGCTTCTTGAAAAGCATGCGCAACATCCGCTTTAACTTGAGGATCCTCATGCCCGTGCTTTTTCAACGTATTTAAAGCAAAGGTTTTCAAACCACTGAAACTAAAGTCTAAACCGGGTCGATCACACATCGGGCGTGGAAAGGTAAAGCGTCCTGGAGTGCCTCGCTCTGCAAGCTTAGATAAGGCCGCGCCTCCTGGATAACCTAAGCCCAACAACTTAGCTGTCTTATCAAAGGCTTCACCCACCGCATCATCGATAGACTCACCTAATAATTCATACTTACCGATAGCCGTTACTTTAACAAGTAAACTATGCCCCCCGAAACTAAAAGGGCCAAAAATGGAAATTCAGGCTGTTTTTCTTCGAGCATCGGCGCGAGTAAATGGCCTTCCATATGATGCACCGCAATTGCAGGTTTATCCCAGGCCAATGCCAATGATTGCGCCACAGAAGCGCCAACCAACAGAGCACCGACTAAACCTGGGCCTGCGGTATAAGCAATACCATCGATGCTGTCCGCACTATTATTAGACGCTAAAAGCAACTGCTGAATCATCGGTGCGAGCTTGCGTACATGATCGCGTGAAGCGATTTCAGGAACGACACCACCATACTCAGCATGCAACTCGATCTGGCTGTAAACTTCATGAGCAATCAAGCCCTTTTCGCTATCATAGATGGCAACACCGGTCTCATCGCATGAGCTTTCAATTCCTAATACACGCATCAAACAATACTCTACTTATTTCTCTAATTGCAGCTATAATACTCAATACTCGCAAGAGTACTAGATAAAGTTGCATTTTTTCCCAACTTGGGTAAAATGTCGCATCTAAATATAATATATCTGCTAACTGATATTGTGTAAGGGCTGAGGAATTTAATTTATGCCAAGCATTCGTGTTAAAGAAAACGAACCATTTGATGTTGCACTACGCCGTTTCAAGCGTTCTTGTGAAAAGGCTGGTGTCTTAACTGAATTACGTCGTCGTGAGCACTACGAGAAACCAACGACTGTGCGTCGTCGTAAAGCTGCTGCTGCAGTTAAACGCCACATGAAAAAAGTATCTCGCGAGACTCAATTTCGTACTCGCCTTTACTAAGATTTTTACCGTTAAGGAAAATCTAGCATGTCAGAATTAAAGCAACGCTTACAAGACGACATGAAGGCGGCGATGCGCGCCAAAGACAAAGCTCGACTAACGACCGTCCGCCTCGTCCTTGCTGCAGTTAAGCAGGTCGAAATTGATGGCCAGAGCACCTTGGATGATGACAAAGTCACTGTCATTTTGAATAAACTAGTGAAGCAACGTAAAGATGCAATCACCCAGTATCAAAATGCCGAGCGCCCAGAACTTGCTGAAAAAGAGCAAGCTGAGCTAGCAATTATCCAAGAGTATCTGCCAGCGATGCTGAGCGAATCTGAAGTCGACCAAACCATTGAACGCGTCATTGCTGCAACAGGTGCGACAGAGCCCAAAGATATGGGTAAAGTCATGGGTCCACTCAAAGCCGAGCTCGGTAGTCGAGCTGACTTTTCCAAAGTGAGCCAAAAAGTTAAAGCACGCTTGTCTGCGTAGTCTAAGCTGATTTAGCCTCCCTTTTTCTTTATGAAAAGCGAGGCTATTGTCGTTTATTGGGAGTATTATGGCTAAGCGAATTCCCAATGAATTCATCGAAGATGTGCTCGCACGAACGAATATTGTCGACACCATCGGCCAGCGAGTCCAACTCAAAAAAACCGGCAGCAATCACTCCGGCCTTTGTCCCTTTCATAACGAAAAATCACCCTCTTTTACTGTCAGTGCGACCAAGCAATTTTATTACTGTTTTGGCTGTGGTGCGAGTGGCAATGCGATTAACTTTATCATTGAATATGAGGGGGTTGGCTTTCGTGATGCCCTAAAAGAGCTTGCTGACCCTCTCGGCTTAACACTCCCAGTTACTGAACAAGATCACCAACGTGACCATCTGGCCCCACTCTTAACGCTAATGACAGAGATTAATACGCTCTATAGACAGCAATTAC
Organism: Piscirickettsia litoralis; assembly: GCF_001720395.1. NCBI lineage: Bacteria > Pseudomonadati > Pseudomonadota > Gammaproteobacteria > Thiotrichales > Piscirickettsiaceae > Piscirickettsia > Piscirickettsia litoralis. Next base: position 2,690,460 of record NZ_MDTU01000001.1, on the reverse strand, counting down.
GCCATGCCCCCACTGCAATTCATTATCTTAAGTCCCGTGGGCTTTCAGGTGAAATCGCTCGCGATTATCAAATGGGTTATATCCCCCCACGCTGGGATACACTCAGCCAGCGCTTTACAACACGACAAAACGACTTAATCACAACAGGCATGCTCATCGAGAATAAAGACCGCCTCTATGACCGTTTTCGTGGTCGCATCATGTTTCCGATTAGAAATCCGCAAGGTCAGACGATTGCCTTTGGCGGTCGTAGCCTCGGCGATGAAAAGCCTAAATATTTAAACTCACCAGAAACCCCTTTATATCACAAAGGCCGCGAGCTATACGGGTTGTACGAAGCCTTACAATACAATAAAAAGCTCAATGAAATTATCGTTGTTGAAGGCTATATGGACGTAATTGCCCTAGCCCAATATGACATCCGCAATGCCGTCGCGACTTTAGGCACCGCCGTTGGCGCTTCTCACTTGCAACAACTCTTTCGCTATACCAACACCGTCACCTTCTGCTTTGATGGCGACAATGCCGGACTTAAAGCCGCTTGGCGCGCCCTAGAGCACTCGTTAAGCTTCGTCCGCGATGGCCGTACTCTCCGCTTTTTATTGCTTCCCGAGGGTGAAGACCCAGATAGCCTTGTCAGGCAGTCGGGAACTTCTGGTTTTAACACGGCTCTAACCAAAGCGTTACCCTTATCAATATTTATGATTCAAGAACTTAAAAAGGGCTTGGATTTACATACATTAGAAGGTCGCGCGGAATTGGTCGACAAAGCCAGACCACTTTTAGCTAAGCTACCAGAAAGTGCATTTGCAAAGATTTTATTAGCGACACTGGCACAAGAAGCGGGCATGAATGAAAGCCAGCTGAGTCAATTACTCAGCAAATCAGCCTCACCTAACGTCAATCGCATAGAGCACAGTCCACCGGCCTCACCACGCCAAGTGGATAACGCGATTGCTCGCTCGTTAACGTTATTGCTGCACTTTCCAGCACTTAGCCAAGCCGTCGATAGTCAGGTAATTAATACGAACCATATGGCCGGCAGTGATCTTTTATATAAAGTACTTGAATTTTGTCAATCAAGGCCCCATGTAAACATGGGCATGGTCTTATCACAATGGTCCCACTGCCAAGAAGGTAGTTTGCTAGCACAATTAGCAGCCACTGACCCATTGATTGACAATGAATCACATGCACAAGATGAATTGCTTGATATAATACAACGTTTATCAAACAAATCGAAAAACCGACTTGCAGAGCAGTTGCTGATCAAAGCGCAGCAACAGGCGCTCTCACCTATGGAAAAAGAGGAACTTAAGCGGTTACTTGTAGGATGCAAGGAACAAGGTTAAGCGGTGAGGCATCTCACCATGATTTTAATAAAACGTTTGACTAACCCATGTAGTCAAAACAGTGTGTAGGGGTCAGTATGGATCAACAAGAAAAAAAGTCACAGTTTAAAGAACTGATTGTTCGAGGTAAGCAACAAGGCTTTTTAACGTTTACAGAAGTGAACGACCACCTCCCGGATGATATGAGCAGCCCGGAAGAGGTCGAAGAAATTGTCGCAATGATCAGCGACATGGGGATTCCTGTCTATGAAACGGCTCCCGACCCTGACAGCCTATTAATGAATGAACACGCCAGCTCTACCGAAGATGCTGACGATGCTGTTGCAGCGCTTGGCTCAGATGCTGAGTTCGGCCGCACCACAGACCCAGTGCGGATGTATATGCGCGAGATGGGCAGCGTTGAGTTATTAACTCGCCAAGGTGAGATCGAACTTGCTAAACGCATCGAAGAAGGTGTCAAACAAGCCTTTGAAGCCATTGCCCACCACCCGCAAAGCAGTGCAATTATTCTCGAAGAATATGCAAAATTCGAAGCTGAAGAAATTCGCCTCGACGATATCATCAGTGGCTACATCACAGAAGAAGACGAAGCCCCAGCTGCCAATATTGGCTCCATGCTCGATGATGCTAACAAAGCGGATGACAATTTCGACGCCACACTCACCGAAGACACGAACAGTGCCGATGATGCTGACGATGAAGATAGCGAAGAAGCCCCGGCCGATAACTCTCTTGACTTAGAAGAAGCTGCCGAGCGTTTCGCTGAGCTAAAAGCGGCGTATGAAGCCGCCGTGCAAGCCCAACAAAAGCATGGTGTCAATCATAAGAAATCCCAAGAATGCTGTGATGAACTTGCTAAAGTCCTCATGACTTTCCGATTGAAGCCAAACATGATCGACAAAATTACGAACTTCTTGCATGACTTACTTGACCAGGTCCGCAAGCAAGAGCGCCATATCATGGCTTTGTGCATCAACCAGGCGAAAATGCCACGCAAACTTTTCATTGACATTTTCCCAGGTAATGAAACAAACCTTGAGTGGGTTGAGTACCAAATTAAAGCAGAGCAAAGCTACTCTGAATCTCTTCAGTCTCTTGCACCTGAGGTGATTCGTGCACAAAAAAATTGATCGCCCTTGAGCAACAATCTAGCTTTGATGTCTCAGCGATCAAAGAAGTCAACCGTAACATTTCTATCGGTGAAGCAAAAGCGCATCGTGCGAAAAAAGAAATGGTCGAAGCCAACTTACGTTTGGTCATCTCCATTGCGAAAAAATACACCAATCGTGGTTTACAGTTCCTAGATTTAATTCAAGAAGGTAATATTGGCCTAATGAAAGCGGTAGATAAGTTTGAATATCGCCGTGGCTATAAATTCTCGACGTATGCAACCTGGTGGATTCGTCAGGCAATTACCCGCTCTATCGCCGACCAAGCGCGTACTATTCGTATTCCTGTACACATGATAGAGACGATTAACAAATTAAATCGTGTCTCACGTCAAATGGTTCAAGAACTCGGCCGTGAAGCGACACCTGAAGAACTTTCAGAGCGCATGGAAATGCCTGAGCATAAAATTCGTAAAATTCTTAAAATCGCTAAAGAACCAATTTCTATGGAAACCCCCATTGGCGATGATGAAGATTCACACTTAGGTGACTTTATCGAAGATACCACGATGCAACTGCCGGTAGATTCAACGATGGGCGATGCGCTCAAGCAAGCGACGAGTGATATTCTTGAAAACCTCACCCCGCGTGAAGCAAAAGTCTTGCGTATGCGCTTTGGTATCGATATGAACACTGACCACACATTAGAAGAAGTCGGTAAGCAATTTGATGTAACGCGTGAACGTATTCGTCAGATTGAAGCAAAAGCATTGCGTAAACTTCGCCACCCAACGCGTTCAGAAATTTTGAAGAGTTTTCTTGACTCAGAAGAATAACTTAGCTAGAATTTGAGCTCGCTGATGAGCTCAAACTCATTGGGGCCTATAGCTCAGTTGGTTAGAGCAGTGGACTCATAATCCATTGGTCGCAGGTTCGAATCCTGCTGGGCCCACCAAATTAACCTTGCTTTCGCAAGGTTTTTTTATGGAGAAATCCCCCTTCAAGCACGAACCAACTAACAGCATCTCGTAACTTTTTGGAAGACCGTGCTAGCATTTTACCTTTCACTTTCCCCCTTAATCACTACTGTTATTTAACACAATAGTCTCTAAAGATTATCAGAGTCACACCAGCAAAAATGACTATTTTAAAGCCCTTTTCATTCTGTTTAGCAGCACATCACCAATAACATGAGCTGGGTCTTTGCCATCTTTTAAAGCTTGGCGCATAACAATAGTGTTATGTGTCTGCCCTTCAAGAATGATTTTCTCAACATGAGCACTATGTGACTTTAATTTTAAATAATAAGCTTCAGAATCGCTTCTAAAGCCATCATGCTCACCAACGAGAATCGTTGTACTAGGAATATTATCGATATCATTATTAAAAAGGGGAGAATAAAATGACTTGGCGTAATCCACTTGACTAATCCCCCAATGCTTCATAATTAAAGTGATGTTGTCTCTCAGCAGCATTTGGTCAAGCTGCTCTTGTTCAAGAAATTCTAAGCTGGATTGAGTTAAGTCAAAAATACCATTGAGAAGGACTTGTTGCTTAATAGTTAAATCAGGGTCATTAACGGATAATTGACTAATAATTGCGCAACAATGTGCACCCGAGCTGAGACCACCGATAAAAAAATGGTCTGGATCGATACGCCATTTTTGATGAGAAGCGTAAAAGTATTTGGTCACGTCGTAACTATCATAGATCGGCTGAGGCAATGGATGCTCTGGAGCCAGGCGGTAGCGAACAACAATAACTTTAATATCAGCATAGTTGGCAATACGTGAGGCGGCAATGGCATTTACCTCAAATAAGTCAAGAACATAAGCACAGCCAGGATAAAAAATTAAGGTGGGAGAATTTTCTAGATGATGATTGTAAATGCGTACAGGAACAGCATAACCATCTCGCACAATTACAGTGGTGTCCAATTTTGGAATATCTGCCTCTAAACCAGCATAAGATAGGAAAAAGTCAGCATTGTTTCTGAGAGCCTCTATATTTAAATAATTGCTACTTTGATCGCTTCGAGACGGTAATAATTGCTCAAAAAACTGTTGTTCTGAAGGATTCAGTGCCATTGCAATGGCCCTTACCGTGACTTAAAATAGCAGCATACCATACTTTATTTGCAATTTGGATGAAAACTAAAGAGGTAAATTAATCAAAAACCCTGCATTGTTATTTTGATAGATATGGCTTTCATCAAGGCCAATCAGCCCCAACAACATGCCAAAAGCATACTCCCCAGTAGCTTCATTAAGTGCTGGAGCTGATTTTTACTCACAACAGCCCCTTATTAACGAAACAAAATAGAATGTCCTTTTTCTCTAATTTCATCCACGCTATTAAAACCTGCGAGCGCCATGGCATTGTCAAACTCATCTTTAAGGTGGTTTAATACCTGATAAACCCCATTAGCACCACCGATAGCTAGCCCCCAAACTACAGGTCGACCGACTAAAACAGCATCAGCCCCTAAAGCAATTGCCTTAAAAATATCAGTGCCCCGCCGAACACCTCCATCAACTAAAACCGGTATTTTTCCTTGTATAACATTAGTAATCGCTGGCAATAGTTCAATAGTTGCAGCACTGGTATCCAACTGTCGGCCACCATGATTCGAGCAGATAATCCCATCAACACCATAATCAAGCGCTATTTTGGCATCTTCCTCATGCATAATCCCTTTAATGAACACAGGTAACCGGCTGCACTCTTTTACCCATTGAATATCCGACCAGTTCAACTTATTCTCAAAGGCGTTATTAGTATATTCTGCCAAATTTCCCGCATTAATCATCGATTCGTATGTCGAGTCAACTAGGTTAGGCATAGAAAAATGATCAGGAATTTTAAAATTATTTTTAATATCTCGTTCACGACGACCAAACACAGGTGCATCAACAGTCACCACAATCGCCTCATATCCAGCTTGCTCAGCACGCTCTATCGCAGCTTGTGTCACTTGACGGTTTTTACAGACATAAAGCTGAAACCACAATGGCGCTGATGTTGCCTGCTTAACATCCTCTAAAGCACAGTTTGACATGGTACTTAGTGACATTATCGTACCAAACTCACCTGCAGCTTTGGCAATCCCCAACTCAGCATCAGCATGAGTCATACCTTGAAATGCTGTCGGCGCAATAACAACGGGAGCACTCAGCTCATGGCCCAAAAAACGAGTCTTTGTGCTACGTTTAGATACATCAACTAATACTCGAGGCTTTAATTTAATCTGCTTAAATGCTGATTGATTACTTGCTAAGGTCGCTTCATCATCTGCTCCACCAGCAAAATAATCATAAACCCCTAGCTCTAATATTTCACGCGCTTTTTTTTCAAAATCAATAAGATTGGTCAAATTTTCCATGCTATTTATCACCCTAACTTAATAATTATCTCTTATAACTCATTAATTCAAAAATATCAAATAGATCTAATAGAGAGGGATTTTGTAATTAAACTCTCATTTTTAAAAGTCTTAACAACAAGATTATTAATGACTGCAATTGTATTAGCCTTGGCAATACTTTCTATTTTTAAGTTGTATAACCCCAAGCTGCATATCGTTTCTGTCTCAAACATATAATCGGTATCACTGCTGGCATTACGTTGGATTTTCATATAATTCGTCATACAATTTCGGCTATATTGTTTAACCCCTGCAGCGAGCACTTTAATACTATTAATATTTTTCTTATTGAAACTACTTTTAGTTTCTTGATAAATATTTTTATTGACAAGCTTTGATCCTGCACGAGGGTCCTTACTAGGGATCACCATAACATTAGTTTGCACTTTATAATTAACCTGTTTATTACCCATAACAACACTAGAAATATCCGCCAGCCCTTCGAGCTTTACCTGATCCTTTGCATGTATTGCACTAAAAAAGCGTGTGTCATGTTCAACTGTAATATCAGAGCTACTTGCAAGATAAGTATCAGGCACAGAAAACTGTATCAATCTATCTCCTAATGCGACTTGATAACATTCAGTTTTACCGCAAGTAAATAAGCCTGTTTTATGCTTCACATGATTAGCTTCCTGCCGATCTAAAGTCTGGCTACAACCCACCAATGATGAAACTATCATGCTGCTAATAATCAATTTATGCCAAATCATAATAACCCATCTTTTAGCTCCTTAATCACTCATTTTGGCTATTTCTATTTTTTCACAGTAAAGATTAGATGCATACCATTCCAAAACAAATAACCTACCTCATTTGATACGGTTCAACAAATTGATAACAAATTTCAGGAAAATTACCAACAGTCAATAAACTATTATCAAATACAATAAAGCTAGAGAACTACTCAGCAGCTACTAAGCATGCCATCTTTTTCAGCACGACTTCTCCATGTTATGGAGCCGTAATAAATTGTAAGTTATACGCTTTCCAGCTAATTTTGTAAAAAAATAAAAAGTTATTGCCTAGTAATAGAAAATATCAATTTAAAAAGAAAAAGGGGCGTAACCTCAAATATACAGGAACAAAATCAAAACTTAGTCACACCCATCAAGACTAAACATAATAGCTTACCAAAAAGCTACCCACTGACTCAGCAAGCAAGCTATATTTAATAGATATATCTAACCCTACCCATTAAATACCGTCAGTTACAATTTAGTATTTCTACTAAATTACGCCCTAAATCCTACCTCAAGCAGCTCTAGAAGTAAACGGCATTTTGTATAAAAATACCATTAACCGTATAAAATGCTCGAACTGAAGGAAAAAGAATTTATCGATTTATAAGCTATTATACCATTTATAAACAGTACTCAAATAAATAAGCATTCATTATTCACTAAATATCAATGAATAAATTCTATACATTCCATCTTTTATTTATGGTAGAATTTGCAACTTGAACAAGTATGAGAAGCATCTATGACACTAGCTAAAAAAAACTTGCATGCCAACAACCCTTCAATTAAAGAGCGCCTCAACCATTTAATGAATGAAATTCGCATTAGTGAAGCTGAACTTGCTCGTCAAACTGGGGTTCCAACTACAACCATTAACCGTATGCTGCTCGGTCACACAACAGATCCTCGGGCAAATACCCTAAAACCTCTTGCACAATTTTTCTCTATCTCTATCGATCAACTATTAGGCTTATCCCCAATGAATGATCGCATCCCAGGTACTTTTAATGCGACCAATCGTAGTGCGTGGTTAACAGTTCCTCTGATCCGGTGGCAAGATAGTATTGCCTGGGTCTTTAAGCACAATAGCTACAGCCTAGACTCTCATACACAATGGATAACAACAGATAAACACATCAGCGATACCTCCTTCGCGGTTAAATCCCTACCCTCTATGGAACCCCGTTTTCGTGAAGGCTCAACACTCATTGTAGATCCAAACCACGAATATAAAGATGGCATGTTTGTACTCGTTACCCTAGATGGCAGCAACGTAGTTGCAAGAAGTGTGCTCTCTGACGGCGCTGATATCTACTTTAAGGGTTTTGATCATGCAATTCCCACTCAAGCCTATAACAGCACAACTCAGCGTATTCTCGGTGTGATTGTAGAAGCTCGAATGAACCTCTACAAATAATGAGAAGCTTATAAAGCCAATGAGAATGGATTATACTTAGTCTGATAGTCATAATAATCAATATTATCTGACTGCTTTAAGTAACCAGTAATTGCGTATGTGATAGGCAAAGCAATAACAACATAACCAAGTTTAAAGAAGTATTGCACCCACACCATTTGCCATATAATAGAGTGAGGCATTTCTCCCCAAAATGCGACCAAACCAAAGACAACACTATCCACAATAAGCCCAACAGAAGAGCTGAGGATAATCCTAAGCCACAAATGCTTGCCTGAAGACAACACTTTAAGCTTTGATAATATCGTCGAGTTGCATAGCTCCCCGCTGAAATAGCTCAACGCTGAGGCGGCTATAATACGCCAAGTACTATCAAAAACAGTTTGAAATTCATTTTGAAAATGCCAAACATATGAAGGTGGCAAATGCACAGCTGCATACGTACCAACAGCAACGAGTAGGCTACACAATAAACCACTCCATATAATAATACGGCTTACACCAAAACCATAAACTTCCGTTAACACATCATCAAAAAATAAATCAAAGGAAAGAAAATAAGCCCTGAAGGAAAATTAAAGTCTATATTTTGTGTATAACCAAGAAAGTGGAAAGTGTATTTAAATTCAGAGATCTTAAATGCTACCAAATTAGATAAAATTAGGGCAGTTACAAAAAGCATGCCTAAAAAAATAACTTTTTAGTGATTCTTTTCTTGCGAGCGGGAAAAGTTTCTATTAATTCTTTGTTATTACCTTTTACAGCATAATAAAGAACTGCAATATGAGCGGCATCTTCTCGAGAAAAGTCTTCCAACCATTCTTTTTTATATAATTCAGTCACTGGCCGAAAGAAAGTTTTACCACTGCCTTTTAACCGGCATCGAACCTGAATTTCATTGCCTTGGTCTTCATGAGAAACGATTTCATATTTAGAGCTACGATCCTTGTGCTCCGCCTCAATCAAAGAACCAAAGGTACTAAGTACCTTCGCTATCGAGTTAAACATTTTATTGACGCGCCATCCGTAAATTATCAGCTTTAAATGATTTTTCAGTGCTGCGGACAGGATTAATATCCAAGCCACCACGACGTGTATAACGCGCATGCACGGTTAAACGCTCAGGCTGACAGTGCGCCATCACATCCATAAAAATGCGCTCTACACACTGCTCATGAAACTCATTATGATTACGGAAAGAAACAATGTATTGCAATAGGCTTTCACGGTCAATTTTCGGGCCATAATAAGCGATTTCTACAGAACCCCAGTCTGGCTGCCCAGTCACTAAACAATTTGATTTCAATAAATTAGAACTTAAGGTTTCTTCTACAATTTGAGTATGATCTGCCTTCAGGTAGTCAGGCTTAACCATATACTCATTGCACTCAATATCCAAATCATCAATAGACTCAGCACTAAAATCGAGAATCGGTTGATTTTCCACTTCACTAAGCAAAATGACACGAGCTTTAACCTCACCTTCAGCAGCAGCTTGAATGTCCTTCGCTAAAATGCGCTCAACCTCAGTGACACTATCAAACTTGGTGTTATTAAATGAATTCAAATATAGTTTAAATGATTTAGATTCAACGATATTGACACTCGCGCAGTCAATCTCAAAATGAGCTAAAGCAACACAAGGCTTGCCTTTGGCATTTAGCCAAGACAGCTCAAAGGCGTTCCAAGCATCAAAGCCATTAAACGGCAGAGCATCTGGCACATTGATTTCATCGCGCTTTTGCTTTCTTGGAATCGGAAACAGCAAATCCGGCGAATATGTTGAAATATAATCACTTTTTTGCCCTAATGGCGCACTTTCTAGCTGTAATTCAATCTCTGAGGACATCCGCTGGCTCCAAAATATTATAAACTCAGCTATTATCCATTATCATAAAATCGTGTCAAATATATTGATTAAACTAAAAGAGTGGCATTTCATCCCATTAATGGGATGAAAGTTTTTAAGAATGATAACAAAGCGGTGCCTTGAAAAAATGATTTACAACCACCGCCATTGCAAAACATCACGATATCATCCATAAAAACAACTAATGATTAAAGTAACCTATAAACTTTTGTTTCATGCGATCAAAAGGTTGCTTTGCTTTTAAAAGACCCTTACACCCTACAAAACCAGACAAGTGCTATTTTTTTCACTCGTGCTTGATTCTGGAGCCGCGGTATTGGGTTGGTGTCGTTCAAATAGGGTTGAATGCCTCGTATTCCCGGCTGTACGAAGAGGCTCACTCGCAGCACTTACCTCTTCACCTAAAGCGACTCTAATTTCCAATTTACATGCTTCGATATCTTCAAGCGTGTATGCTTTTTCGATGAGCTGGGTCCGGTGTCGACTTGGATCAAAATCTATAAATGCCTGTCGAGATTCATTCCATAGCTTCAGATGCTCATTCAACGCTGACGCAAGATAAACACGACCATGCTGAGGGTCGAAAATATAGTCACTTCCATTCCTAGAGCTAAATTTAAGGACAACATGATTCTCAGAGCGATTACCAATATTTAACAATCTCACCTGTAAGCCCCGCTGCAAGCAGCGAAAGTAAGCATCTAAGCCAATCTCTCCACAGTTTCCAGCTTGCTTCTTCTCAGTTGCAAGTAACCCTGCTGCGTCCCCTTGCAAATCCGTTGTAAGGTCCACTGAACCATAAACGTCCTTTAATATTGAGCGACGAAGTCTACGAGCAGAGCTAACTAGCTGATCTGCTTCATCACGGGTCTCGCCAGGAGCAGAGCTATAACATTCACTTTCTTGTGTCCCTGAATATTTCACTGTTTCAATAGACTCTTTCAAAACAACTAACAAAGCCTCATACTCTGGCAGCTGTCTCATATTCGACTCCACAAGATTTTTTAAAACAACAGGACGCCCAGGCATAGATATTCTCTTCCTCTATAATTCTGATGATAAAACTAAGTAGCAATTTTTTAGTTGCTCACCCTATATCCTCTCATCAAAAACATACCCATATTAATGGTATAAAAGTGAAAAATATCTAAGTTTAAATAGTGTTAAATTGTAAATTTTCTGAAGGCTCACTCTCGCTTTATCAGCAAAATATAATTTCTTAGCTCATATACTCGCTAGGGTTGGATCGAGTGAGCCATTTGTTTATTCTTAAATGTGACGTTTTACTTAATTAAAAGACAGGCTGCACTCAATTATTGTTCACATCAGGCGTAGGCCATCTCATCACATCAAGCTAAAGTGCTTTTGAAAGTGATAATGGCCAATATGCTTTTTCTACTTTATATTTTTCTGTTAGGTATCATGTTAGATTCGGTGTTTCTAACCGCCTAGATTATTGTGTCTTTGCAAGGGTAACAAACTAGTTTATAGCTTACAGCGGCAAGTGAATATCAATCACCAACCCGTGAGGCTTCTTGTTATAAGCATGAATAGAACCATTATGAACTTCTACCACCTGCTTAGCAATCGCCAACCCCAATCCATAACCACTGGCCTTGCTGCGATTGGTTCGGTAAAACGGGTCAAACAAGGTGTCTAACTCTACTTCGAAAACCCCGGTACCGCTATCTTCAACTGAAATGATAATACTGTTTTCATCATAACGACTTGAAACTCTCACCTCCGTGCCCGGTTCAGTATGATATAAGGCGTTACGTAAAATATTCTCTACCGCTGCGCTTAGCCATCTTGCATTAGCATTGATTTGATCTACAGCAAAATCAGTGACGATACTGCCCTTACGCTCACTCAGTTCAAACTGAGCATCTTGAACAATGCTGGTGAGCAACGCTTTTAAATCACAAGGCTCTTTAGTTAATTCAGCACTTTTTAAGCGTGTTAGAAATAAAATCTCGCCAATCAAATCATTTAAACGCTCAGCCTCTAGGCCGATACGATCTAGCTCGGTATGACTTTCCTCACCAACACGATGACGAGCCAGTTCTAAGGCGACTTGTAATCGGGCTAATGGTGATCGTAATTCGTGAGAAACATCGCGCAACATTCTCTCTTGAGAGGTGACCATGTGCTCGATTTGCACTGCCATACGGTCAAACTCGCGACCAAGCTCGGCAAACTCATCATAACCACTTAGCTCCATTCCCACTCGATGCTGAAAGTTACCGCGACTAATTTCTTTCACCGCCAGCTGTAATTTACGCAATGGCCGTGTTAGGTAGCGAGATAGCAACCAACAGAGAAAACCGATAGTAATCGCCGCAATTAGGAGCTGAGACCACATCTGCACAAGCTTTTCACCAAATCCAGCTCTGACCATTTCCGGCGGTAGCAATAACACTAAGCGATAATTGTGGTTATTGATGCGAGTGACTGAACTTAGGCGTAAATCACGATTGACCTTAACAACTTGATCCGGTGTGATTTTTAATGCTGCAACCAAAGGCTGTTTAATTTGATTGGGCAAAGGCAGCTTTTCAATAAGTTCAGGACGATCAGAGTCAACCAAGAAGGTCCTGACCCCTGTTGCATGGGTCACACGCCTAGACCATTGATAAAAGCGCCTTGGTCCGCCTTGACGTAATGCAGTTTCTGCAGAAGCACGATAGCTATCGATAAAACGCTGTTGCCAAAGTGGCACCTGACGTGCTTGGTCAAAGTGCTCAGCCAGCCAGACAGACCCCAGCATCAAAGCGACCATAGATAACCAAAACCAAATAAAAATCCGCCAATAAAGATTCAGTTTCTTTTTCACTGTAGTCAACTATCTATTTTTTAAATTGCAAGTTTTAATGCTAACTATTCACCACGTCACAGCGATAGCCCATGCCACGCACTGTCGTAATCCGTGCATCATTTAAGCCGGCATTGCTGAGTTTCTTCCTCAGATTACTTAAATGTACATCTAAACTACGATCAAAGACTTCGATTGGCCGCCCGAGTACTTGCTTGCTAAGTGCATCTTTGGAGACAACTCGACCACACGAGCGTAATAAAATCTCCAAAATTCGATACTCCGTCGCAGTCACAGTGACTTTCTCACCTAAACAAAACACCGAGCAAGACGCTGCATCAAGCTCTAACTCACCCACTGTCAGCTTATCTTCATCTTTATTTTGATCTACAGGCTTAGCCGTTGTTCTTCTGAGCACCGCTCTTAATCGCGCAACCAACTCTCGTGGATTACAAGGCTTGGGCAAATAGTCGTCCGCCCCCAGCTCTAAGCCGACAATACGGTCAACTTCTTCACCGCGTGCAGTTAACATCAGTACAGGCGTTTCAATCTGTTGCTTGCGCATTTCTTTCAATACATCAAAGCCACTTTGGCCCGGCAACATCACATCCAAAACCGCAACATCATAATGCTGCGCCTGTAATTGTGTCAGCGCCTCATCACCATGATGAACTGCTTTCACATTGAACTCTTCGACCGTTAAATAACGAACCAATAGTTCACAAAGCTCTAAATCATCATCAATAAGCAGTACATTTGCATTTTTCGACATAACAGCCTCCTTTTAACACCTGCAAGATTATTACATAATCATCGGTGTAAACTAGTACCTTTGTTTTGTTTTACCGAATCTTTACCCAAGTTTTGCCCGTCATTGACTCACAAAAAAATCAATTTTCATATACTCAAAATGGTCACACAAACCAAAGGAGACTCCTTGTGAAAACAATTAAAAAAACGGCAATCAGCCTATTACTCGCCTCATCTTTCGCCTTACCTCTAGCAAGCTTTGCTGCCAATGATGGAGCAGGTCCAGCCAACCCTCCACCTGGAAAACATAAGAAAATGAAGGCACATGGCATGCCGCTGAAAAAGTTTTTCCAAAAATTAGAGCTTACTCCATCTCAACAAAAGCATGTGATTTCAATTTTGAAGGATACACGCCAAACAAGTCAAGCTGAAATGAAGCAATTGCGCCAATCACGTGGTGAAATACGCCGATTAATCATTAATGACGACTACACCCCTGCAAAAGCACAGGCCATTTTACAAAAACGCAGCGAGCTGATGGATAAGGTCATTGCAAGCAAGGTTCAGGCTGAAGCTCGTATCTACAAGACGTTAACAGCGAAGCAAAAAGACAAACTAAAAGGACACTTTGAGATGCTAGAGCGCATCCGTGCTTTTTAGCTTGATCAGCCATCCTTATTTTGCGCACCAAATACCAGCAAAATGATGAATATAAGAGACAGCTGACTCGCTGTCTTTTATTTAATTAAAAGCAATATCAATATAGTAAATACTATAAATAACTAAGGCTTGGGCGAACAGCTCAAATTGCCAAAATCATCTTTATTGCAGTGATAACCACATTTTATATCATCCATATTTTGTATACATTCTTGATCTGGCTTCTGAGCACAGCGCCATTGCCCAGCAAAGCTCTTACAATCATAACCGCAGACTTTTTGGCCAAATTGATCATGACAAAGATAAGGCTTATCTACCGCCGATTTTCCCTTATGTGTGTTGATATTAATATTAATTTCAGTCGGTTGGTGCTTTAAAGTATATTGATAGCCCTGGCGATAAGCCGCATTAATCTGGCTTTGATTCGCCGGGCAGGCCGCAGCATAATTAATCTCCATATCCTCACCATGTCGTGCGGCATTGACTCCCTGGCTATACGCCGCATCGGTATTACAGTTTTGCGCCACCCACGCCTGCATCATCTGCGCGCAGCCGGTTAAAAAAATGCTGCCTAAAAGAATAATAATCAGTAAGTTAAAATAACGCATACCCCTCCCAACTTCTTATATTTAAGGGTGATCTTCAAAATATCGATCAAAACCAAAAAATTATGGCCGCTACTGTAACACACCTTAAACCCCAGCGATCAAAAATATAGCCACCCTTGCTTTTTAGGCCACTTTGCTTTAGATATAATGTCTCCTCAGCTATAAACAGGTTAAACACGCCATATCCAAAAAAAGATGGCAAAGCAAATTTAAAAATAAATGAAGAGTAAAAGCAGCGGGTTAATTAGAACAATGAATAGACAAGAAAAAACAACACAAGCACTGCCGACAGTCAACATCATCGGAGCAGGTCGTGTCGGTCAGACGCTTGCACGTTTACTTCATGGTAAAAAGCTGGCGGTGATTCAAGATATTTATTGCCGTACAAAAGAACATGCTAGAACTGCTTATCAATTTATTGGCTCCGGCCGCCCCGTAACCAATATCAATCAAATTCAATCTGCCGATATTTACTTCTTAACCGTACCAGATTCCTGTATTAAAACCGTTTGTGAGGAATTAGCTCAAAATCAAGAAATTAACTTTGAAAACACAATTGTTCTCCACTGCTCTGGTGCATTAAGCGCAGAAGAAACCCTGGCTTCAGCCCGATTACGAGGAGCCAGCATTGCCAGCGCTCACCCCGTGCTCTCTTTTTCTTCCCCAGCACAAGCGATTCTCAATTACCAAGGTTCATTTTGTGGTATAGAAGGGTCAAAGTCAGCCACTGAAATATTGACTCCACTCTTCAACCTACTCGGTGCTGTAACCTTTGAAATAAGCAGTGAAAATAAGTCGGTTTATCATGCCGCTTGCGTGCTCAGCAATAACTATGCTTATGCGCTCTCTCACCTAGCCATTCAAGCCTTTGAGCAAGCAGGGCTAAAAAAAGATTTCGCAGAGCAAGCCTCCTTGCAAATGATGCAAAGTGCATTAAACAATCTACAAACTCTCCCCCCAAAGCAAGCTTTAACCGGCCCGATTGCTCGAGCAGACCATTCAACGATTAATAAGCATCAACAAGCCCTTGCTAAGACAGAAAACCAAGAAATGGCAGAGCTATACCAAAAACTCGGTGAGTATTGTGTTAAATACCTCACCGATCATGCCGAAAGCGCAAAGGCTAATTTGATTGACAACCTAAAATCTAAACTCTGACCGCTTTTAATTTAGGGTTTAGGTACTGGGCGGCGACCTACCTTGATTTTAAGTGTTTTAAGCTTGCCGCCTCGCAATACCTTCATATCAACGGTCGCTCCGGGCTCAAGCTCTGCAATCGAACGTGCCAGACCATCAGAATCCTCAACCGCCTTGCCATTAACATCGATTAAAATATCACCGACCTTAAGCCCCGCTTTTGCTGCCGGACCTTTCGGCATCACCCCAGCAATAAGCACACCCTCTGCGAACTTCCCGCCTTCCTCAAGCTTGACACTCTGCGCACTGATGCCGATCCACCCCCGTGAGACATAACCCTGTTTGACGATTTGATCGACCACATGCAACACTGTTTTGACTGGAATCGCAAAGCCGATTCCTTGAAAACCTCCACTTTTTGAGAAGATTGCCGTATTAATACCAACGAGTTGGCCTTGAGCATTAATTAACGCGCCACCGGAGTTTCCAGGATTAATCGCCGCATCAGTTTGAATAAAGTTATCATAACGCGTGATATGCAGGTGATCTCGGCCAAGTGCACTGATGATGCCCTGGGTTGTTGTCTGCCCCACACCAAAGGGGTTGCCGATTGCAAGCACAACCTCCCCTTCACGTAAGCTCTCTTTTTGTACTTGAATCACTGGCAGCTTTTTAAGTGCTATTTTTAACACTGCCAGATCAACTTCAGGATCAACGCCCACGACTTTCGCCTCAGCCTTGCGACCATCACGTAGCGCAACCTCTATACGCGTTGCATTACGAATGACATGAAAATTAGTGACGATATAACCGTCTTTATTAAAAATAACGCCAGAACCTAAACCAACTCCACGAGAGCGCCTGGAGCCAAAATCCCAGCCCTGCAGACTATAACGTCGACTGGTATAGATACTAACAACGGCAGGAGCTGCTTTCTCTACACCTTGGGCATAAGAGACGATTGTTTTGGGCATCACCTGTTGCAAATGACTGGAATTATTTTCATCACTACGCAAAAGCCAATAGTGAGTCACCCCAATAGCAATAATACTAGCGATAATAATCTGAACAATAAATTTGATAAGATTCGATGCAGACATAAACACTCCTTCCTCTAGATTCAGCCAGACAACTCTCCTATAATGGCGCTCCCAAGCTAAGTTTATAGTAGTAGTGTCTCATGAGAAGTTCGAAAATGCATCTGATTTTAGCCTCTTCATCCCCATACCGTGCCGAGCTATTGAAACGCTTGCAGCTAGAGTTCGATCAATACTCACCCAATATCGATGAAACGGCCTATCATGACGAAAGCATTACCGACCTGGTCCAGCGTCTTGCCCAAGAGAAGGCCAATGCAGTTGCTGAGCACTACCAAAATGACCAACAACTCATCATTGCCTCAGACCAAGCGGCCGCCCTAAATAATCAAATCTTAGGCAAACCCTATACCCATGAAAATGCTATCGAGCAGCTCAGCGCCTGTAGTGGCCAAGTGGTTACTTTTTTACCAGTTTATGTTTACTTAACACAGCAAGCGGTCATGCTCAACTTACTGTAGAACCCTTTAGCGTTCACTTTAGAACATTAAATCCAAAAGAAATCGATACTTATTTAAGGCTAGAGCAACCTTACCAATGTGCCGGCAGTTTTAAATCAGAAGGCTTAGGCATCAGCTTATTCGAAAAACTTTCCGGTGACGACCCTAATAGCTTAATTGGTCTACCTTTAATAAAGCTCATCCATTTTCTTAAAAATGAGGGGGTTAACCCGCTCGTTTAGATATTATTTTAAAGCCTATACGCCAATCTATTTTCAAGAATGAAATTTAGATTATACTGCTATTAAAATATATTTTTATCTAGATTTTAAATCTATTTTCTAAGTTTACATAACAAATCTATGCTGTTACAATCCCCCACACAAACAGAGCGACCCTTACTCTACTAGCTATAAATATATTTTTAATTAGCTAACTCTATACTTAACTTAAAATTTTATATGTTAAATGAAATTTAAATTTCAAAAATTTATTTTTTGAAAAACAAATCACTCAAAAACAACATGCAAGGAATCATAATGAAACAAAGCAATAATCTCAACAAGTGGTGGGTTTTAATTGGCACAGCCATCAGTGCGTTGATGATTGCCGTTGACTACACCATTGTCAATATTGCGATTGCCAGCATTCAAAAAGAACTGTCAGTCAATACGAATCAATCACAATGGCTAATGTCAGGCTTTGGAATCACATTCTGTGCATTTCTTGCTTCGATGGGGCGACTCGCTGATATTGTTGGTCGTCGCCGTTTGTTATTTATTGGTATCATCGGCTTTGGCTTCGCCTCTTTGGGAGCAGGGTTTTCTAACTCAATCATCAGTTTAGTTATTTTTAGGCTTTTACAAGGGGGATTTGGAGCCATTATTTTCCCTGCAGGCATGGCTTTAACTGCAGCCGCCTTCCCAGCTAAAGAGCAAGGTCGAGCCTTAGGCATTTATAATGGTGTCTTAGGGTTAGGACTCGCTATCGGTCCGGTGCTTGGTGGCATCATACTAAACTTTGTCAGTTGGCGTTGGATTTTCTTTATTAACATTCCAGTGATTATTCTCAGCTTTTTAATCTGTTTTTTAGCCATTAAAGGGAAAGAAACCAAAATCGATCAAAAAATGGATTGGTTTGGCATTGGTTTAGTTGCAGCAATACTAATGAGCTTTGTCTATGCAATTAACCAGACCACAATCAGTGGCTGGTCTTCTACATATGTTATTTATCCACTTATTTTATCTGTTATTTTATTTATCTTATTTATTGCTGTTGAATCAAAAAGTGATTCTCCTCTGTTGCCTCTTGCGCTGTTTAAAAATCGTGGATTTTTTCTTGGCTCTATTGCCTATATTGTCGCTGTTGGTTTCTCTTGGCCGATTATTTTCCTAACACCTTTATATTTACAACATGTATTAGATTATTCAGTATATTATGCGGGTATTGCATTAATCCCCATGACAATCATGACTGCAATTGCCCCTCCCATTACTGGCAAAATTTATGACAACAAAGGACCATTAGTTTGTTATATTTTATTAACAATATGCCTGGTTTTATCTTTTGGTTTATTTTTGATATTTACCTTAGATACAAGCCTTATTTTACTCATTATCACCTTTTTGCTATTTGGCTCTGCGTGGGGTATGGGTAACGGCTTTGCTATGCCGTTGGTGCTTTCAAAACTAGATAATCATGAAGATGCAGGCGTTGTCAGTGGTGCTGCGATTACCATTCTTAATGTCGCAGGTGTTATTAGTTTGAGTGTGGTTACAACATTATTCCACTTTGGCGAGCAAAGCTGGCTTAGCCATCACCAAACTCAAGAAACTATAAGCCATTTAAATTCAAGCAAAATTGCCTTTACGCATGGCTTCCATGTTGGTATTTTCTGGCTGATGATCACAGCGATTATTTTACTTATACCAACTATTTGGTATATATTAAAAACGGCTCCAAAAACAGCCAAATAAAAATTCAAAATAATTATCAACAAACAATCTTTAAATACTCCATGAAGCAGAAAATGGCTTCATGGCTGTATTTTTAACATTATTAAATCCCTGATATTGCCAGTGTTAATAAAATTAAAAGACACTAGAAATTTTATCTTTAATATTTCTAACTAGACCAAACGATAACTAAGCTATAGTTATGTTTGTTTTGTTACAGTGAACATCTTAAAAAACACCTAAAGAACAAAACCATAATTTAACATCATCACAAGCGCTTCTGGGCAAATCACTTTTTCAAGCTTCTACAGCTCAAAGGCAATTTAATATACGATAAAGTTTGCAGTATACATTCACCTATACAAATAATTAATAATATTAGCTCAAACTAATAAGGGATAGGAATGAAAATATTAATTGTTGACGATAGGAAAAATATTTTATTTTCACTCAAACGATTGATTTTACTTAAATTTCCAGAATCAACTTTTAAGCTAGCACAATCAGGTGAAGAAGCGATTGCACTCATTGATGCGGAAAATTTTGATTTCATCATCTCAGACTATAAAATGGGGAAAATTGATGGTGTACAAGTCCTCGCACATGCACATCAAACTCAAGAAAACTCTATCCGTGTCTTAATTACAGGCTACCCTAATAATGATCAACTCATTGATGCTATTGCAGCAAACGATGTGGAACATGTTTTGATGAAACCATGGACTCAAGAACAAATCATGAAAATCATTGCAAAATACCCTAAACAACCTCTTGCGCCTTCTTCTAGCAAAAATGAGCCTGAAGCAGACGCACACACAGAGTTTATGAATGATGCAGGGAGCTTATCAAATGCCAATGATATCGTTCATTTACTAAAAGAAGCGACAAAGTACCTCTCTCTCAGTGCAAACTATTTAATGAAAATTTATGATATTCCCTCTTATAGCCCCCAGTTTCTAATACCTTTATGGGATAAAGATGGGATGACACAACAAGAGCTTAGTACCAAGCTTAAGCTTAACAAAAAAATTATAATGAATGCCCTTATTAAACTCATAGAAGATGGTCTTGTCACTATTGACTCTAGTAAAACTGAAAAAAATATCTCTGTTTATTTAACTGAAAAAGGGCTTAAAATAAAAGATGATTTAGATTTTTTATCCGCAATACTTAATCGACATGCCATTAATGAGTTCAAAGATTCCGAACAAGAAACACTCAAAAATTTATTGACCAAGCTTATTTTTAATCTCTCTACCATAAAAAACTCCAACCTTCCAAAAAGGTAGTTGCTCATTTAAATGCATCATTAACAGCCTTTGAACGACAAACAGCTTACTCCTCAAGGCTTACGAATTAGACTTCAACCACTGTTTGTCTACCTTTATACAAAACGATTCAATACACTCATAGCAAAGTAACCATAACTAGCTCGATACACCGCATCAATAGCCATTAGATTGATTTGAAGATCTTCAGCTCTCTTTTGATTTTTGCTAGTCGATAACTTACAACTTTAATTTAACTCCAAAGCCACTTGCCACTTGAAAGCTGCCACCTCCACCCTCTAGAATACTTACCTCCAACACAACACAAACGGACGCAAAAAATTGAAGAAAGTACCTACTATATTAACGCTTACTGCAGTAATCAGTTTTACCTTATCGATAACTCAAGCAGCACAAGGCTTTGACTGTCACGGTTTTTTAAAGAATGGTAACCCAGGGCATGTAGATCAGTATCTATGCCGCGAAGCTTACACAGTCGGTTATAACTACCAAACAAAGCAACCGACCTGGGTCGCATCAAAATTAACAGGTGAATCCGTTAATAAACACATAAAGCGCAAAGATAAATTCAAACCTGATTCATCAATTCCTGTTCAATATAGAGCTGAGCTATCTGACTACTCTCACTCAGGCTATGACCGTGGCCACCTTATGCCATATGCCAGTGCTGACATAGACCAGGCTTCGGCGAATGAATCTTTTTTACTAAGCAATATGAGTCCACAAAAATCAGGGCTAAATCGCCAAGGCTGGGCCGCTCTTGAGAGTGACGTGCGTTTTTGGGCAAAATATAAAAAAGAAGTTTATGTCTACACTGGCCCAGTATTTCAAGGGAAAAATATCAAATCTATCGGCAATGGTGTAAAAGTGCCTACTGCTTTTTTTAAAATTATCTACGCACCACAACAGCACCAAGCGATTGCTTTTGTTATGCCAAATGCACAAGTATCCAAAAGTAAAGTTTCAGATTATCGTACCAA
Source organism: Piscirickettsia litoralis (assembly GCF_001720395.1). NCBI lineage: Bacteria > Pseudomonadati > Pseudomonadota > Gammaproteobacteria > Thiotrichales > Piscirickettsiaceae > Piscirickettsia > Piscirickettsia litoralis. The sequence goes on along the minus strand of NZ_MDTU01000001.1, from coordinate 2,668,817 downwards.
TATCGCAACTATCGAAAAACTAACAGGAATGCAGTTTTTGACTGCATTGCCGCAGACAGAAAGGAATAAATTAATCAGCACGACTGCCAAAATGTGGCGTGTTAGTTATTCTTAGTTGAGTACATTTAAGCGCTCTCTGCATCCCAGGACTCAACAAAAACTCCACTTTAGGCTTGGCATAAAAATGGGGGCTTTACATTTACATTGAATAAAAGGGGGTTATAGCTCCCTTTTAAGAAAGGTGAACAAGTTTAACAGGTTGATTTAATGTTTAAAAAGGCAATAGAAGAACTATCATCTCGTTATGAGCAAAAAGACATGGACTCTGCTCTCAATTATTTTACAAACAACACAATTCTTTCTCAATTGATTATTGGGCTTAAAGCCTTTAAAGATATCGTTGAGAATAAAGTATTTTATATTAGTGAAAGCACCTTATGCAAGGGAGTGCCTGAGAGTAGTCAGAGTCAGTCGCTTTTTAGAAAACTTTCTACCACAAAAACACATTATGTTAAATTAATTATTTATGGAGATCATTGGCGTTATGCCTTACTAAAGCTATCTAGAGGTAAAAATGAAATAATGTATGTTGATGGAGTCAGCGATTTTTATATAAGTGAAAACATAAAATATATAAATACCATTACTAAGCTAATTAATAATGCAGGCTTTGGAAACAGAAGCATTATTCACTATGGAAATGAAAAAATCCAAAATGATGATGATCATTGCGCCATATTTGCTATTGATGGTATAGGAAACTTACCTGATATAGAAAGTTATATATATGGAAACATTTTTTCATACCTAGAAGAGAGTTTTATAAAAAACGAAGTTTTCGAAGAAATGAAATTAAAAATAAACTATGTAACTCTACCTGATAGACTAATCAAATCTAAACAAAGCTTAAAGCAACTTCAAAAAGATATACTTGAACGAAGAAGTAGAAATCATCAAGAAGTTGTCAATCAAAAAGGGCTCTCTCTTTTTGAACATACTAGATCAAAAACAAGGAACATAGTCACTAAGAGTTCTTTAAAAGCAGTCAATTATACCATTCAGCTTAAATTTATTAAGTATATAAACAGGCTAAAGCTATTAAATGCAGTTTTTAATGAGTATGAGTTATCTCAATTAGCAACTGCATCTTGTTCTGAGCTTTTCAGCCAGAGCCATGCTAACCATGCTTTGAAAAAAAATGAAAAAAAGTATAACTCCATTAAAAATAAAATTTCAAGAACTATCCCCTACTATAATTAAACAACCATCCGGGAAATTTGCAGAAACTGCTAGTTGTGTAATTTTATGAAGAAAACTCTATAGTTCGATGATTAATTAATCAGGAGAAATAATGATTTTCGGCATTTGTTCCATTTTTAGCGAGGTGGGTCAAACAGTGTCGTAGAATACTTTCTTTTGACAATGAAGCCAAAAAGAAAATTGTGGACCTTATAAGCGACACCTATCTGTAGCGACTTGCAAGAATAACCAGCAAGGAATGTAAAGCCGTAAGAATGAGTGTAA
>NZ_MDTU01000001.1:2657902-2664375 GCF_001720395.1 Piscirickettsia litoralis | reverse complement strand
CCGTTACTACGGCTGTCTTGCTTGCGTTGGGATTGAACAGCGCTGTAGCAAGTTCACAATCAATTAACTTTTTACAGCAAAATAACGACTCTAATGCTCAATCTAAAGGTGAGCTAAAAAACAGCAAGCAGGTTCACGCTAAAGAAAATAACAACACCAAAGAAAGTGCCAAGAAGAAATTAGCCAAAGAAATTAAAAAAAGCGAAAGACGCTCCGAAGACCATGAGTTTAGTGGCAACACCGGATGTTCCCAGCAGTCCAGGGGATTACAATAGCAAAGAATTTTATCGTAGCATGATTAAAAATGCCCCGGTATCTAAGGTAGACCCTTTTACCGGCGCGTTAATTGTTCACATTCCATTGGTTAGTATCCCAGGCAATGATGGGCTTAATTTAAATGTGACCTGGAGTTTTCGTTCAGGGCAAGATATTAGCCCTTTTGAATCAAACGAAGGAATATTTACTGGATTGGTTGAAACAAACAAAGTCGATGTGACTTGTGACTTCGGTCAGGACATGTGTAATGATCCAAACGTAGCCATTTTTCAAGACCCTTCTGGCAGTCGCCATAAATTTTATGCCATAAATCCTGTTGATGGGGGAGCACATGGTATAGGGTCACGACCTTTTGAGTCTATGGATGGTTGGCGTGCAGATTTAGGGGTGAGCTACTCCGGTTCTGGGCCTTATGCTGGTTTTAGCGGTTGGATTTACTCGCCTGATGGCACTAGTTACCATGTGTTTAACAGTTGGCCGTATACTGGTCAATCTCCTGTTGATCAAATCGTAAGCTCTCACGGAGGTGATAAAATCACCTATGCCTATAGTCGAAGTGGTGGTGCAGGCCGTGATCCATTTCACTTACAGTCGATTACAATGGGGAACTATAAACTCACTATCAGCGGCGATACAATTACGAGCAGTGATGGCAAAGTATGGCAAATTGACCCTCGTACTATTAATGGAAAAATGGGGCCTCAACCGGATCCAACCTATATTAAACTTCCTGATCAATCAGAATGGCATATAGGGTGGGCAGGCACTCAAGTTAACTCGATTACTTATCCTGATGGTGGGATGTCAAGCTTTACTCTAGGCAGTTATAATCATAAATGTAGCGTTAGTTCACACCTTTTATTGCGAATTGCAACGACTTATGTATCAGCTCAAATTAACTCAGGTGCAGGTTTGGCAAGCTCTAGCTGGAAATATAATTACGATGATGGGAAGTATCAAGCTTTTTGTTGGAATAACAACCATGAACCATATGATCCTGTTCCTGCTAACTTTACAACTAAAGTGATTTCACCTGGAAAAGAAGTTGATTATGTTTTCTTACCAGGTTATGTAGAAGAACGGGGTATGCCCATATACACGACTTGGCAATCAGGATTATTAACACATAAAACAACCTATAAAATACAGGACATTATCAAAACTCCATTAGAAGAGTCTGCATACACCTGGAGTAAGCGCCATATTACAATCGCTTTTCATGGTTACCCTGAAATTGCTCAACCTCAACTAGAAACTCAAACCATTAAACGCGCAGGTATAACTTATAGTACGGCTTATACGTATGATGATGACAGTATGCCAACCTCTATTTCTGAATCATCACCACAAGGCAGTCGCACAGAAGCCATTTCTAACTACGAGAAAAAATACACGATTGATACTGTCCCACATTTATTATTCACCCCTCAAAACGAAACCTGGAAAGACAGCACAGGTAAAGTCGTTAATACAACAACACGCACCTTTAATGGTATAGGTGAGTTGCTCGGCCAGACTAAGAACGGCGTAAAAACCTCTTACACCTACGATGCAGGTGGCAATATCGCAAGCATTACTAATGCATTAAACCATAAAACAACACTTCAAAACTATGTTGCAGGCATGCCGCAATTAATTACTGATGCTGCTGGTAACAAGTTTAAATTTGTGATTAACCCGAATGGCACCATCACAAGTTATACCGACGGGTTAGGCAATAAAACGAGTTATGAATATGACTCGATGTATCGCTTGACGAAGCTGACACCGCCGCAAGGGTGCTCAGTTGGATTACGTTGGAATTACCCAAATATGGGAGGGCATGTCGTTTATCGTTGTGCTGCGCCGAATTATTACGGGCAATATTTTACAGTGAATGGGTTTGGACAACCGACCCATATCGAAACGCATATTGGAACCAATGAAAATGTAATTTCAAAACAAGAAATTCGTTATGATGCCTATGGTAGAGAGATATTTAAGTCATATCCTGTTGCTCCAAATACAACGAATGATAAAACGTTAGGCACTTATACGACACGTGATGCGTTAGGGCGAGTAACAGCAGTAGAGTCACCTTTACCATTAACCAAAATTGGTGATGGTGTCAGCCCGATCCCTTATCAAGGTTAAAAGGAAGTAATAACAATGAGAAGATTTACAAAATACCTGTCTTTATTTGCCTTAACAGGGATGATGGTTTCAGGTTCGGCGCTTGCGGATTATACGAAGGTCATTACTAGATCTTTAGTTTTTACTGATTATATTAAAAATTGGCCCTACACCACCTTTAACATCCAAATTCATGGATTAGCTGATAATGCTGAAAGTATAACGTTAGACAGTTGGAATAATTTTCAACTTAACGATAAACAGCAAAAAATGGATAAGAAAAGCTATGACTCATTGCAAAAGATAATTGACAGTGATGCGCCAGGAGTGCCATTCCAATCAACAACAGCTGAAGTAGAAAACAATGAAGCTACTGTTACTGTAACTCCGAAGTTAGCAAATGCTTCTATTTATGGTGAAATGTATATCCAATACAGCGATGCCGATGCTATTTTTAAAGTTCGTTATAAAGGCAACCTTCCACCACACACCGGTGAATGTACAGCCTCATCCCCCTGTGTGACTTCATATAATTATGGTCCTAATACGACGACGATTACCGACCCTAAAGGTAATGTTACCGTCAATACTTATCGCTCTTTTGGTGATCCTGACCAGCAGCAACTCATGAAAATCATGCAAAAAAGCGTTGATATTTATGGTGAGGGTAAGGTCGCACTCAGTACCGGTATAGAACGTGATGCGATGGGGCGTATTACTTTAATTGGTCAAGCTTATAATCCAACAAAGCCCACAGTGATTCGTAAATACCAATATGACTCTCATTACTTTTTAACCGGTGAAGATAACCCGGAGACAGGTCATACCGCTTATGGACGTGATGCCATTGGTGAGATGACTTCTAAGAAAGTTGGTAACTCTCCTAATGTCGATTTTCGCTATGATGTTTTGGGCCAACTCACTCAAGTACGAAACCCCGAATCTAGTTTAAATCGCAATATTACTATTACCTATGATGCTGACGGTCATAAGACTAAAGTACAAAATGGCAACTCAACATTTCACAGTGAGTGGGACTATACATACGATAATAATGGCAGTTTAAAATCAGCGAATCTCATTTTCCCAGATGTTGATGCTGGTGGCAGTCACAAGAATTTCTTGTTTAAGTACAGCTACGATGGTCTAGATCACCTTTCTAGTGTGACTTATCCAGGTGATGCTATGAAGGTTGACTATGCGCCTGATGCCTTAGGCCGTGCGACTAAAGTAGGCAATAAAGTCACTAATGTAAAATATTTCCCAAATGGCAAAATTCAAAGCTTCACTGATGCCAATGGTGCAGTAACAACTTATCAGCTTAATGATCGTCAAATGGATAATGATATCAAGGTGGCTCGTCATTACACGTATGACCCAATGGGTAATATTTTAAAAATTGAGGATCCAAATAGCGCCCATGCACAAACGTATTCATACAATGCAGCAAACTGGCTAACAGGCGAAAGCCTCGGGGGTAAATCATCAACGATTGGATATGACCCTGTTGGTAACATTGTTAATGTCTCGGGTGCGAGAGGCAATCTTAGCTATCACTATACAAATAATAAACTGATGAGTATCAGTGGTTCTGTGAACGAGAATTTTGGTTATGATGCCTATGGAGATATTACCAGCAATAAAGCAGGCAATACCTTTGTTTATAATGACACTCAACAACTCATGCAAGCCAAAGGCGTTAACCCTGTTAATGGTAAAAGCTATGATGATCAATATTTTTATGATGGTAATGGCAATCGCGTTAAAGTCCTCAAAGGAAATGACGAAACAATTCAGATTTATAACCAAAAAAATCAACTGTTGTTTCAACAACACATTCCAAATAAAACAGTAGATCAGGGTGATGACACTTACTACTTTTATTTGTTAGGCCATAAAGTCGCTTACCAGAAACAAGGGTTTGATGGTAGCAATAAATCTACTGTGTATTTACACAATGATTTATTGGGTTCACCACTTCAGGAAACCCGACAAGATAAAAGCTTTGTATTTAACCAAGGGCAAGTCTATTGGGGATATGGCCAAGAAGCTCTAGACACTTCAAAAGATCGTCCGAGTGAGCACGTAGGCTTCACTGGCAAGCTTCATGATGATGCAACAGGTTTGTCTTATTATGGCGCGCGGTATTATGATCCTGCCATCGGGCGCTTCATGTCTGTAGATCCTCACCCTGTTGAACCAACATTACCAATCACCTTTAATCGTTATGCATATGCAGCAGATAACCCGCTAAAATATACCGACCCTGATGGAAAATTCTTTGCTAACCCTATGACAATGATTGTTGAAGGTTTATTTGGCATGGTTTCCGGAGGAATTGCTGGTTGGGCTGAAAATGGAATTGATGGAGCAATTGTTGGTGCTGGGGTGGGGACAGTCACAGCTTTAGTTGCCAACCCATTAAGTGCAGGAGCAGCAGCCAGAGTCGCTGCTGCTGGTGCAGGTAAAATTGCTCAAGCCACAATATCTGCAGCCGTAGATATTGAAGCAGGAACTGCTGGAGGAGTCGTCCAAGGAAAACTAAACACAGGTAAAACTGATGTCCTGGGCGCGGTCGAAGGCGCGGTAATTGGTCATGGAGTAGGCAAAGTTATCAAAACAGGTGGGGCAGGAGCAAGTGCGGCCGAAGAAATTGTTGTTGGTATAAAGAGAACAGCGGTTAGTGATATTTCTAGTAATTCAGCAGGCAGCCTCACTGATAAATTAATGTCACACCATACTACAGATAAACCTAAATTTGGCGCTTTACATGATTTAGCTGCATTAGAACACGCAGGGCATGACACAGAAAGAAGCGCAGGTGCTGAAAAGACTATGGGTGGTGATATGTGTGTAGACCACAACCTTCATAATGACAAGGGGTGGTTATGATGGTCAATTTATCACATCACTGGGTAGAACCTAACAACTGGTATCAAGTGCTATTTGTTTTTGGAATACCTATAGTTAGCTGGATTATGCTTTATGTACTGCTTTCATTTATCAGAGGTTCTAAAAAATTAATCATCTTGAGTGTGTTAACTACAAGCCTTATCCAAATAGCTTCTCCTGTTTATGCTTTTGTTTACTTATTACCTAAATCAATGTCATCAGGGCATGTTATAAGCATGGCTGTATTAATAGGCATGTTTTTTGTGGCCGGTATCGCCCTATGCAATAATCAGATTATAAAGTCTTGGTTAGGTAGTGAAGAAAATATAAAACGCTGGCTTGAAATACCTGACGGCAAGATGAAGAAGTATCTCGCTAGCAAATCAATAAAAATATTTGCAATCTTAGTAGAAGTATCATTTGCAGCGTTTTATATTGGAATAGCTATCTTTATTATTCTCTTATTTATGGATCGTAATTATAGTTTCGGGTTGTATGTTATGGCATCAGCAGGATTCTATCTTATGTTTCATATATTTATACTAAGGTATTTTAAATTTACAGCATGTAAAAATTGCCGTAGATTATTACCAGAAATCGATAAAAGTAAAAACTATAAGAAATACATTAGAGATATGGCATTTAATGACCATTTCAATTGTATATACTGTTGCGCTCATTACTATTTCTCTAAAGATGATTTAGAAAAGGCTAAAATTGAAGAGAAAATGAGAGGCTCAGAGAACAAATCTGATCTTAATGCTACTTATAAGCAAGTTAACACAGCTTTAAAAAAGCCGCAGTAAGCGGCTTTATTTTTTGCTTATACTATTACTTCCTAGAAAAAACTCATGGAAGGAAGTAAAAGATGGCCTTTTTAGGCCATTTCATTTGGTCTGTGTATTTCGCCGACCGCTTACGAGTGTAATTTCTTGTTGCAATCCTTATCTTTAAATAATTTACTAAATATATAATAAAAAAACTCCAATAAATTTATATAAAATTAACCATAAATTAACTATATTTGTTTTTGATATAGATATAATTAACGGAAACAGGACTTAGGCATTGACAGAAAAATCTAGTTATGCGCCGACCAAAAATCAGTGCTTTCAGCATATTTTTTGATTATTTGTATAAATATTTGTCATAAACTCAGATTTTTTATGAACTTCGAGAAGCTATCGCCAAGA
>NZ_MDTU01000001.1:2655588-2656163 GCF_001720395.1 Piscirickettsia litoralis | reverse complement strand
AAAAATGATTTTTTATATAAAATTGCAAAAGCTTCTAATAAGCAAGTATCATGGCCCGGGGGAAAGACGGTTGACTTGCTTAATAGTGAAGGAAAACCAGAATCTATTAGAGTCGCAACAAGGCTTTCAAAAGCTATAAAAATTGTACAAAAGAAGTCCTATGCTTCTCTAACACTGCTGAAAATGGATTTCGTTCAGCAAGTACAAGCAGGCTTAGCTGAAGGGGGAAAGAGTAAAGGCAATGCTGCTACAAAACTCTTCTATAAGAACCTTGCGCAAGGGAGCAGTAAGATTGATGAAGCTATCCAAACATATTCCGGAACTCATCAGTAAAAGCTAGATTTAATGCCTTCCGAAACAACGGCTTATAGTCATCTCTGCTTGATTTAATCCAACTTTTCTAATCCAAATTGATTGAAAATATAGTTGGTCACCGACCCACTTTAAATGACAACGAGGCTGATTTCATCGGTCTCGAGCCACTTTAATCTCTTATTGCTGACATCACTCTAATTTCACAGTATGGCTGATTTTCAGAGTATTGTGGTTCCTAAGTACTAAATTAAGCGACCGTC
>NZ_MDTU01000001.1:2626487-2655563 GCF_001720395.1 Piscirickettsia litoralis | reverse complement strand
TCCTGTCTCAGGGTTTATTACTTCAAAATCAGGGTTAAGCGTGACTGTACCAATTGTAAGGCTTTTCACATGCATAATACGGCTTTGATTGTTGCGGTCAAAATTGAAGCCTTGGCGCAAATTGCAAAATGAATTGATTTTAAACATCATTCTTTTTCCTTTCCTTAAAGTGCCTCATGATGGTTGGAGAGAAAAGATATAAGCCAACAATCAATACGAGAACAATAAAAGCTAGAATAGCTTTAAACAGCATCATTTTTATCTTCCTTTTAACGCCTGAGTTACGGAACCTGTTGACAGGCCGGAGAGTGTTGCCGCTCCACCGGCCGCATTAAAAAAGCCTTTTCTGATTCTCCGAGCGCCATTTCTTTTGTTCCATAACCAACACGATTCCATGCAATCGCGGTCCCTAAGTCTTTAATCGTGCCTGTCGCTGTATTATAAAGATGCTCATCAAAAGGTACTCCTTCATTTGCATCCCAGTTACCAGCCCATACCAAACCCATCCCGTAGCCTTGCGGTAAAGTTTGAAGCAATCCCGTTCCGATTTGTTTTGCACCTTGCATTGTGCCTTTGAGCGCATAAAACAGGTTGCTTTCTTCCATAAGTGTTTCACCAATTTGAGCACTACGAATCGCTGTAGCTGTCTCAACGAGTACAGAGACTCCTGCCGCACCAACAGTCATTCCTTCAACAAACCACCCTACAGGAGTAACTGCGAACAGGACCATCCCAGCAATCTCCAACGAGCGAACTTTATGATGATCTACATAATCAATACCTTCTTTTACATATCGCTCAGCCGCATGCCAAAGATGTTTAACCTTATCCCACCAAGTACGATGATTTCCATCCTGATCATGAGCAACAGGAGCCATAAACCGCGTTCTCACTGGCCACATACTTTTTTCAGTCGGATGTACTGCATGATCTGTTAAATCTGTATTGAAAGCGAGGCATATCGTCGCCTGATCATGGACTCCTCGCCAAGGTGTGCCTGTGATTTGATGTAATGAGGTTAGAATCTCTCGAATATGAGGCTTACCATTATTCATTATTTTTTATTTTTTATTTTTTCATTCCCTATGTCTAAATTATTGCAGCATAATAACACATACAAAGGGAAAATATTCAGAAGCTATTTTGTTTTAGACTTATTAATGTCCGGCTCAATAATACAGACCATCAGATTTAATTTTCTTTATAACACATGCCAAATAAATTATTAATGTTTTTGATTTTAAAGTATTGTTAATGACATCTAAAATATATAAAATCGAGTTTTATTTATAATATAGTAATAATATGCCTTGGAAAAAAAGTAACCTGCGGAACTGAAAACTTCAACATGTTAACCGATGTAGGAGGGAAAAAAGACTGTGTTCCTACAGCGGTAGCAATATTAACCTATAACCTGGGTTATGGTTATGGTTCTTCACTCTTTGCTAGGCGTGCTGCAACCTATGCACACCTTGCAAACCCACACCACCGTAGAAAAACGAAAAGAGCTTACCCATGCTTCATAGGCACAGCAACAAAACTGCAAGACGGGTTTTATGAAAATGAGACATGTTCACTTCTTGACAGTTATGGCTACCAATATTCAGCTTATACGTCTACCAGCTACGACTTATCTGGACAAGAACGATTAGGCCAGCATGCACAATCTGTTACCCCTGAAGGATTAATTGATTTAATTAATAACCTAGAAGATGGTGACGGAGCAATTATCAATGGAGTTCACCCAGGTGGTGGTGGACACGGTATCGCAATATTACGAAAGAAACATGTCACTGTTGCTCTAGATAGAATAGAAGACAACATTTGCTGGGCACATGTAGGAATTAGTCAAAAAATTGCTCGACTCGATAATGATGGCGAGATTGAGATCAGGGGCGCGCCTCCTGGACAAAGAAAAAAATCTCACAAAGAAGCAAAACTTAGTGGGCTAGAATCTATTCGCTCTGTATTTATTATAAAAAAGCAAAGCCTAGCGCAGATGTACTGGAACGCCGCTTTGAATAGCGTCAGCAGAATGGGGGAGTATGTTGGGCGAGTTAGCTTTGCTCAAAGCAATCAAACTAATACTGTAAAAAAACAAATCCGAACTGAAAAAGCTGAGGAAGAAACACAAGCTCCTCTATTGTTTTTTCAAAAAACCTCTAATGAAAGGCTAGCATATGTTAAAGAACCACTTGCGCTTAGCAACAGTCCCCTAGAAGAATAAAACGACTCTCTGTAATGATTAGAAAAAAATTAACAATAGGGCTTAATACTAAATAGCTTAAAAGTGTTCATAACCTGACAATTTTAAGCTTTCCGCTTTACTCTTGTAATAAAAAGAAAGCATACCTCCAGAGACAGCCTCTCCAACTTGAAAAATCTTAACATTTTCCTTTCTTAATATATTTAGTAATTTTTCTTTATTTTTTTGACTAACACTAAAACAAAGCTCATAATCCTCACCACCCGCAAGTGCATATTGCCATTTTTTATTTAAATCGAAATTTAAATAATTAAAAGCTGGGTGATAGGGAATATCATCTAAGTTAACTTTCGCTCCACAATTGCTCTGCTTTAATAAATGGTTTAAATCTGAAACTAAACCATCAGAGATATCAATACAGCTATTTGCATACTCTTTTAAAATTAAGCCAAACTGCCAGCGGGCCTTTGGTAAACATAAAGCTTGGTCTACAAGTAGAGCCGCTTTTCCGTCATTCTCATCATTAAATGCAATTTTGCCTAATCTATATGCCAAACCAAGCGCAGCTCCTCCTAATGGCCCTGAAACATAAAGAGCATCTCCAACCTGCATACCAGAGCGTTTAAGTGCTTTATCTTTTTCAACCGTTCCCTGCACTTGCAAGCTCATGCTAAGTGGCCCGCGTGTGGTATCTCCCCCCACTAGGCTCATACCTGTTTCATCTAAAGCTTGGAATAATCCCTGACTAAATAATTCTAACCAGTTTTCATTGACTTCTGGTAATGTTAAAGCTAATGTTAGCCAGCGCGGCTGTGCGCCCATCGCAGCTAAATCACTGACATTAACCATCACCGCTTTATAGCCAATATTAAATGGCTTTTCATCAGCGAAAAAATGTACACCAGATACTAAAGTATCGATAGAGGCGGCAACCACTTCACCTGGATTTACTTCAAGTAAAGCACAATCATCGCCGATACCTAAAATAACGCTTTGATTTTGACTAAAAGAAGAGCGCTTAAAAAAGCGCTCTATCAAATCAAATTCACCTAAAGATTGAGATGTATTTTGACTATTTTTGCTCATCTTTGCGGACACTTTGTGCAACACGATCTAACACGCTATTGACAAATTTATGGGCATCTTCCGCACCAAAGGTTTTTGCCATCTCAACACCTTCGTTAATAACAACACGATATGGAATATCTAAGCGCTCTTTCAGCTCATAGGTGCCAACACGCAACACAGCCAATTCGACGGGGCTAATTTCATCAACAGCACGTTGTAAAAATGGCTTGAAAATTTCATCCAACTCACTAATTTGTGTGGGGATTGCATGCAATAACTCATGAAAATAATCACCATCTAAATGCTGCATCTCATTAGTCGCGCGAAATTGTGTTTCAATGGCAGATAGATTGTCACCTGTCATTGCCCACTGATATAAAGCTTGAACGAGAATTTTACGGCTCTTATGGCGCATCTTAGGGCTCATATTACTCTCCAAGCAACGACGTAACATTTAATGTTTCAATCAATGCCATCGCCGCTTCCGCGCCTTTATTTCCAGCTTTTGTACCTGCACGCTCTATCGCTTGCTCGATATTATCCGTTGTTAATACACCAAAACTAACCGGTAACTCATGAGAGAGCATCACTTGAGCAATGCCTTTAGCACACTCTCCCGCCACATAATCAAAATGAGGGGTACCACCACGGATCACCGCACCCAAAGCAACAATACCAGCATATTGACGTTGACGTGCAACTTGCTGCACAACCAGAGGCAATTCAAAAGCGCCAGGCGCTTTAATCACCGTGATATTTTCTTCATTTACTCCATGACGACGTAAGCAGTCAATGGCACCATCAATTAAGCTATCGACAATAAAACTGTTAAAACGACCTGCAACAATCGCAATTTTACCTTTAGGTGCAATCAGTTGACCTTCTATGACTTTTACGTTCATGCTCTTCACTCTATTTTAATTTCAAAAAACCCAACAAAATAATACTTAAATTTATTCAGTAATAGCTTAACAGCTTTATCTTTATAAAATTTAAGCGACTTTCTTTAAACGCTGGCAATATTCAACCAAATCGGCCACCGTACCAATTTTTAATCCATGCGCTTTGGCATAATCAAATAATTCATCGCGGCGCGCCATATTGCCATCATCACCAATAATTTCAACCAATACTCCAGCAGAAGAACATCCTGCTAAACGTGCTAATTCTACAGAAGCTTCAGTATGGCCTTGGCGCTCTAATACTCCACCATCAACAGCACGTAAGGGAAAAATATGCCCAGGCATGACGACATCTGCAGGCTTCGCATCTTTGGATATCGCCGTGTGAATCGTCTTTGCACGATCAAACGTCGAAATTCCTGTTGTCACCCCTTCTGCCGCCTCGATAGATACCGTAAAATTAGTATGATATTGAGTCCCATTGCTATCGGCAGGCACCATCATTGGTAATTTTAAGCGATCACACATTTCACCACTCATAGGCAAGCAGACCAAGCCACGGCCATGACGGATCATAAAGTTAATTGCCTCAGGCGTCACCTTATCCGCTGCCATGATGAGGTCCCCTTCATTTTCACGGTCTTCATCGTCTAGCAAGACCACCATATTTCCTGCTTTAATCTCAGCAATTAACTCTTCTGTAGTACTTAACATCTGCAACTTCCGCCTCTTCAATATCGATTCTTATACAAACCCATGCTGCTTTAAAAAATTCTCATCAATGGTTTTTTTATGACTCTGTGTGCTGTCACTATCACCTTGGCAACTTATTAACCGCTCTAAATAGCGAGCAAGCAAATCTACCTCTAAGTTCACTTTTCCACCCACTTTATAGCCTGGGATAATGGTTTTTTCCTGAGTATGCGGAATAATATTCAGCTCAAAAATATCGTTTTCTATGCGATTAACCGTTAAGCTCGTGCCATCCACACAAATCGAGCCTTTCGGTGCAATATAACGTAATAAACTGTTAGGGGCTTTCACCTGATAGGAAGTCGACCGACCCGCCGGCTGAATAGCGACAATCTCACCGACCCCATCCACATGGCCACTGACCAAATGCCCGCCTAAACGTGAGCTTAATTGCAGCGCTTTCTCTAAGTTAACCGCACTTCCCGGCTTTAAATCTTTGAGTGTCGTCAAATTTAAGCTTTCTATAGAAACATCAACGCTAAAAAAAGAAGAGCCAGAATCAAAGCTTACGACAGTAAAACAAGCACCATTAATCGCAATACTATCGCCAAGTGCAACATCGCTCAGATCTAAATCACCAGCAGCAATGCTCAAGCGCGCATCTTCACCTTGAAAGACCAAAGATTGAACCTGCCCAACAGCAGCAACTAAGCCTGTAAACATACCTATCAAACCACCGGTTTTAGTATAAAACGCATATCATCGCCGAAACGGCGCAGATCTTCAAGCTTCAATGCAACTTTATCGCTCATTTTAGCAAGTGGCAATTCAAACAAAGGCCGCGCCTGGCTGCCTAATAATACCGTTGCCATATAGATAACTAACTCATCACACAAGCCCTGAGCCATTAATGCTCCAGCCAAACTCGCACCGGCTTCGACATGCAACTCATTAATATCTCTTGCAGCAAGTTCTTGCATACACCACAATAAATCTATTTTTCCAAGCTCATTCACGGGCGCATAAATAACTTCTACGCCCAAACCCATTAAAGCTCGGGCTTGATCACTGCCTTTTTTCACTTCACTCGTAATAATCAACACAGAACCGCTTATCTGACCGGCTTGTTGTAAAATTTTGGCCTGTGGGGAAATCCTTAACTGGCTATCTAAAATAATTCGTAATGGCTGATCTTGCTCTAAAAACGCTTCACCTAATTCACCAGAGCGCACTTTCAATTCAGGGTCATCGTGTAATACCGTGCCAATACCTGTTAAGATCGCCGAACTACGCGCGCGCAAACGCTGAACATCTTGGCGTGACTCGGGGCCTGTAATCCACTGGCTTTTCCCTGAAGCCATCGCCGTGCGACCATCTAAGCTTTGGGCCATTTTAATGCGTATCCACGGGCGATTTTTCTCAATTCGCGTTAAAAACCCTGGATTTAAACCTCGAGCCTGTTCTTCTAATACACCGACTCTTACCTCTATTCCCGCAGCGCGTAATTTTTCTATGCCTTTTCCAGCAACCTGATCAAATGGATCTTGCATGGCAATAACAACGCGACTCACATTGGCTTTCACTAAAGCTTCAGCACAAGGCCCGGTACGCCCCGTATGGGCACAAGGCTCTAGCGTGACATAGGCGGTTGCACCGTGGGCGTTTTCACCCGCTTGCCTGAGTGCATACACCTCGGCATGTGGGCCACCGGCACGTTGATGATAACCTTCACCAATTATTTCACCTTCTTTAACCAATACACAGCCCACACAGGGATTTGGTTTAGCGGTATAACACGCCTTTTCAGCCAAATTCAATGCCCGCTGCATATATTTTTGATCTAAACTATCTTGATCTAATTGCGTGTTCACGCACTCTCACCTTGCAATAAACGCTCAATTTCGCGTCGAAACTCATCGACATCCTGAAAACTTCGATAAATCGACGCAAAGCGCACATAAGCGACTTGATCCAACCCTTTTAACTCACCCATCACCCACTCACCGAGCAGGCCAGAGTCGACTTCACGCTCACCGATCGCGCGCATTTGTGAACTGATTTTCTGAATCAAAGCGTCGATATCTTTTGCAGACACTGGCCGTTTTTCCAGGGCATGCGTCACCCCTTTACGCAACTTATCTTCATTAAAACTTTCACGATCACCATTGCGCTTCACCACACGCGGCATCGCCAGTTCCACCCCTTCATAGGTCGTAAAACGCTCACTGCACTGAATGCATTCACGGCGACGACGCACTTGGTTGCTTTCACTCACCCAGCGTGAGTCAATCACTTTCGTATCTTTATGTTGACAAAATGGACACTGCATTTATATCACCTGCTAAGCTTGCTAGATTTCCTAGACTTTAAAGCCAGTCACTAGAGAACTTTCTAGCAACTGGCCGATTATTCTACCCTCTAGCTATCTTCTAAATTTTACTTTTTATACACAGGAAACTCGCGACACAATGACGCCGCCGATTGCTTAGTCTTTTCAATCACAGATTCATCGCCCATATGATCTAAGACATCACAAATCAGCTCGGCCACCTGCTTGGCTTCTGCTTCTTTAAAGCCACGCGTCGTAATCGCCGGAGAACCCAAGCGCAAACCGCTAGTTACAAACGGTGAACGAGGATCATTCGGCACTGAGTTTTTATTCACGGTAATATTGGCACGACCCAGTGCTTCTTCCGCATCTTTACCGGTAATATCCTTATCGATTAAATCCACTAAGAACAAGTGATTTTCTGTGCCATTCGAAACCACCTTATAACCGCGCTCCATCAGGACACTGACCATCGCCTTAGCATTCTTTAATACTTGCGTTTGATGTTCTTTAAATTCAGGTTCCATCGCTTCTTTGAAAGCCACCGCTTTTGCTGCGATAACATGCATTAACGGGCCACCTTGCATACCGGGGAAAACGGCTGAATTTAGTTTTTTCTCAATCTCCGGGTTCGCTTTTGCCAAGATCAAACCACTGCGTGGGCCGCGCAAGGTTTTATGCGTAGTCGTTGTCACCACATCAGCGACTGGCACCGGGTTTGGATACAAGCCGGCGGCAATTAAGCCGGCAACATGCGCCATATCAACCATTAAATACGCACCGACTTCATCAGCGATATCACGAAAACGTTGCCAGTCAACGATGCCAGAATAGGCAGAGAAACCTGCGACGATCATTTTCGGCTTGTGTTCGCGAGCTAATTCAGCAACTTGATCATAGTCAATTTCACCCGTCGCTTCGCTTAAACCATATTGAATCGCATTATAATGCTTGCCGGAAAAGTTCACTTTAGAGCCATGCGTTAAATGGCCACCATGCGCTAAACTCATGCCTAACACCGTATCACCCGGCGTTAATAAGGCCTGATACACCGCAGCATTGGCTTGTGAACCGGCATGCGGCTGAACATTAGCATAGTCTGCACCGAACAATTCTTTAGCACGTTCAACAGCGAGACGCTCAGCAACATCAACATACTCACAACCACCATAATAACGCTTACCCGCGTAGCCTTCGGCATATTTATTGGTCAATACAGAGCCTTGTGCTTCGAGCACGCGAGGGCTAGTATAGTTCTCTGAAGCGATCAATTCGATATGTTCTTCTTGGCGAATGCCTTCATCTTGTATTGCTTTTGCAAGTTCAGGGTCGAAATCTGCAATCGTACGCGGGTCAAACATGCTTACTCTCCAAAGTTTTGAGTAGAAATTTCAGACAGCGTTATTCTACCAGAAGTTTTCTTCTTTTGCTGGACTGGTGGTATGATTTCATCAGTTTCCATAAAACAAGACAACATAAGGCAACCATATACGATGGCACAATACATTTTCACCATGAACCGGGTCAGCAAAGTTGTCCCTCCCGGTAAAACCATTTTAAAAGACATTTCTTTATCCTTTTTTCCTGGGGCGAAAATCGGCGTTTTGGGCTTAAATGGCGCGGGTAAATCCACCTTGTTACGCATTATGGCCGGTGTCGATCAAGAGTTCGATGGCGAAGCTCGCCCACAACCTGGCATTAATATCGGCTATCTGCCCCAAGAGCCCCAACTTGATCCGACTAAAGATGTGCGCGGCAATGTCGAAATCGGCATCAAAGAAACCAAGGCCATCGTTGACCGCTATAACGAAATCAACATGAAATTTGCCGATCCTGAGCTTGATCCTGATGAAATGACAACACTGCTCGAAGAGCAAGCCGAGTTACAAAATCAAATCGATGCGGCCAATGCCTGGGATTTAGACCGTACGCTAGAAATTGCGGCTGATGCGCTGCGCCTGCCGCCTTGGGATGCCGATGTCTCTGTCCTTTCAGGAGGTGAGCGTCGTCGTGTTGCCCTTTGCCAATTATTACTCTCTAACCCAGATATGTTACTTCTGGATGAGCCAACCAACCATTTAGATGCTGAAAGTGTCGCTTGGCTTGAGCGTTTCTTACATGAGTTTAAAGGCACCGTTGTTGCCATTACCCACGACCGTTACTTCTTAGATAACGTCGCCGGCTGGATTTTAGAGCTTGACCGTGGCGAAGGCATCCCTTATGAGGGTAATTATTCATCCTGGCTTGAGCAAAAAGAACAGCGTTTAGAGCAAGAGAAACGTCAAGAAGATGCCCACAACCGCAGCATCAAGGCCGAACTTGAATGGGTACGCTCTAATCCAAAAGGTCGCCGCGCCAAAAGTAAAGCTCGGTTAGCCCGTTTTGAAGAACTCTCTTCACAAGAATTTCAAAAGCGTAATGAAACCCAGTCGCTTTATATTCCCCCAGGGCAACGCCTGGGCGATCTTGTCATCGAGGCAAATAATATTGCCAAAGGTTTTGGTGAGCGTGTACTCATCGATGATTTAAGCTTTAACCTCCCTCGTGGCGGCATCGTCGGTATTATCGGCCCTAACGGTGCGGGTAAAACAACACTCTTTAAATTACTCACCGGTCAAGAAACTACGGACAAAGGCGACTTTAGAGTCGGCGAAACGGTAGACCTCGCCTGCGTTGATCAATCTCGTGATGCCTTAGATGATAATAAAACCGTCTGGGAAGAAATCTCCGAAGGTTCTGATCACATCACCGTTGGCAGCTTTACCATGCCATCGCGTGCTTATGTCAGCCGTTTTAATTTTAAAGGCGGTGACCAACAAAAACGCATCAGTGATTTATCCGGTGGTGAGCGCAACCGTGTCCACCTTGCTAAATTATTAAAGCGTGGCGGCAATTTATTACTACTCGATGAGCCGACCAATGACTTAGACGTAGAAACCTTACGCGCGCTAGAAGATGCACTACTTAACTTCCCAGGCTGTGCTGTTGTGATTTCGCACGATCGTTGGTTCTTAGATCGTATCGCTACTCACATTTTAGCCTATGAAGGTGATAGCCATGTCGAATGGTTTGAAGGCAACTATACCGAGTACGAAGCGGATCGTAAGCACCGTTTAGGTATCGATGCAGAACAGCCACATCGTATTAAGTACAAGCGTTTGGCCGGTGCTTAAATAAACTTCAAGAAAGAGGAACATTAGCTATGTTTCTCTTTCTTTTATCAAATTTAAAACAACAAAAAAATATAAAATTTTCAACTACCGCGACTACCCAGTCATTGGGCTTCAAGCCCCTATACGAATTGAGATGCTGTACGTGAACAATCTTCTATTTCTTCCAGACTATAGCCACTCACATTTTCTGCTTCGAAAAATGACATAAATGGTTTATAAGTTGTACTTTGGTATTCTAGCCCATTTCGCCATTCTGGATTTAACTCCCCAAAAAATTCTAATAATGACATTATCTCTAACACCATCATCATTATTAAATAAACTTTGGTACTTTTTAGTATATAGACCTTCGTAATTTTCATTGTCACGAAGGGACCGGTAGATCCCTTGATTTGGATCTATATGATGATAGGCGCCATCTCTTGTCGAAAATGCATTCCATGAATGCCCTTCAGTTTCGAGAATAAATACTTTATTTGGATTTTCTAAGATATATTTTTTCACATCTTCCCAATTATCTACCACTGTAGACTCTAACTCCATTAGAGTTTCATGGGTATCCCAAGACTCAAGATCCTCTGTATACGCTCCTTGAGCACCTGTTAAAATTTCTGCCGCTTGAATACTATGAACAACACATTCCCCAGACTCCTTTGATGGATTTATTTTATTTAAGAAACCAAATAGCCCCATATTGAATTACCTCGTAACTATTCACCTTATAAGCTCAAATAATAACTCTCACATTAGTTCTTTTGATATAACTGTATGTTTTGACAATTTGTTTTCATTAGGCTTTATTATTGTTATTAGTATGCAAGAAGCTATTATTTAATTGCTGAACATTTGTGCAGGACAAATTTAACCGCCAAAAGTAAAGTTTTCACGCTGTCACTTTTAACTTTCTGCTAATCAAAAGGAAAAAGTTAGAAACAGGTTTTCCTGTCTCTAGTACTCCGTGCTAGTGACAGAAAACAAGAATTAATTGAATGCACAGCAGGCTAAATAAGCGGCTATTGACTAGACTCTTACATCACATACAAAAAGAAGAAATTTCTTGTGCAGAATCTCTATCGACTTTTTCCTCATAATCCATGCCACCACGACGGGCAATTGTAGACTGTAATTGATGTTTGAAAATTGGTGTAAGAGGGGCAACCTTTTCTGGCATAGGCCAATGATTTAATCGGTCTTGAGGGTCAGAACTAGGAGGTTGAGACACAAAAACTTGATGAATCTCGTCACCAGAACGAATTCCAGAAGCGATTTCGCGAACTATGGTTGCATCTTGATTTTGTTGCATCATGTTGAACAAAAGTAAGGGAGTGCGGTCTCGTTTTCTAATTTTTCTATCTGATAATGGCATTTTATTATTCCTAAAACAAAGTAAAAAAATATAAAGAACGACCACCTTTACATAATGATCATGTCTTTGCTTTAGGAAAAAATTATATGCGCACAACATATGCTCGAATATAGATAAAAAAAACTTAATTCTATATATTCAAAAAGCTATGGTGAAAAACAAGATATTACACGATGCTCAATTTTACCAACTGATTGATAAGGGCAGCTTCGATACTTTTGTTTTGGAGCAAGAAAATCAAAAGAAATATACCTATGTCATTAGAGGGTTTCATCATTGCCGTATACTATTTGATTGAAGATATTTATAATCAACTGCCTGATACAGCTCAATTTCGTCGTAACGGTTTTGCTCCAGCTTCAAGTGATTGAGAAGTCATTGCGATGGAAATTATCAAAAAATTTTTAGGCATTGATACTGATAAAGCCGTCTGTCATTGCTTTAAATGGATTAGTTCTGACTTGATCTGACATTTGCTTGAAAAAGCGAGGGTTTCCGACTTTGATTTAAGTGCAAACATTAAACCACAAAAGAAGGTTACCCTCATGTTAAATACTACAGACAAAATCATAAAACATAAAGTTGGGCTTTTAAATTTAGCAGAAGAATTAGGCAATGTTTCTAAAGCGTGCAAGCTCATGGGATTATCGCGAGATACATTTTATCGTTACAAGACCGCTGTTGAAGAAGGTGGCGTTGAAGCCTTATTTGATAGCAATCGCCGTAAACCCAACTTGCAAAATAGGGTTGATGCTCATATTGAGCAAGCCGTCATTGAGTATGCGATAGAAGAACCTGCACATGGGCAGCATAGAGCAAGCAATGAGCTTCGTAAGCGAGGTATTTTTGTTTCTGGGAGCGGTGTTCGCAGTGTGTGAGTCCGCAACAATTTAGCGAACTTTAAAGCTCGACTGAAAGCATTAGAAACTAAAGTTGCGGAAGATGGAATTATTTTAACAGAAGCTCAAGTCATTGCTCTTGAGAAAAAGAAACATGATGATGAAGCTTGCGGTGAAATTGAAACGGCACATCCTGGATATTTGGGTTCTCAAGATACTTTACTATGTGGGCACTTTTAAAGGGGTTGGCCGCGTTTACCAGCAGACTTTTGTTGATACCTATAGCAAAGTGGCCTGTGCGAAGCTTTACACAACTAAAACACCCATTACAGCTGCAGATGCACTTAATGATAAAGTGCTCCCCCTCTTTGAGCAGTATGATTTGCCAATGCTTCGGATTTTAACTGATCGAGGCACTGAGTACTGTGGAAAGGCTGAGCAGCATGATTATCAACTTTATTTAGCATTAAATGATATCGAGCATACGAAAACTAAGGCTCAATCGCCCCAAACCAATGGTATTTGTGAGCGCTTCCATAAAACTATTTTACAAGAGTTTTATCAGGTTATTCTTCGTAAAAAGGTTTACTCTGATATCCAGTCTATACAAAAAGATCTGGACGAATGGATCAATTACTATAATAATGAGCGAACTCATCAAGGTAAAGTTTGCTGTGGACGAACTCCAATGCAAACTTTGATTGATGGAAAACAAATCTGGAAGGAAAAGGTTTTTAACTAAACTTTACCTGACAGTCACCTAATGAAAAGTTGGGAACTGTCAGATGAGGTCTGAGCTACTACACTTTAAACCGCACTGGAAGTAATAAGTTTCCTTAACTTATCTCAAGACAAAATTTCGTGAAACAAGCAGCTTCACTTTAAAATGTCAAGCAGTACACCCAGCAACAAGTGATCAAATCGCGCGGTGTTCTCCACCGCATAGCCACTATTTGATAGTACGGACCCTGATTTTATGCTGTTTCTTCGAATAACACTGAAACTATAAAGAAATAGCTTTTTATAACGACTGCATTTCTATTTCTTTACTTTTGGGAAGGTCTTTATCTTTTCCCACTGCATCAATAAAAATTAATGCTCTTCTTGCTGAGAAAGTTTCTGGCTGCTTTATTGCGAAGTTAGGCTGATAGTTTGGGTTAGCCATCCATTCACCCTTATGATCCCAACACCCTACAATATCTCGAGCTTCAACCTTACCAATAATATTAACTTCTTGTTTGAACTTACAGGCAGTACTGAGAACACGAGAGTTGCTTCTTGCCTTATGGGTGCCGACTATATCGACCCCTCCAGAACCTCGGTAGTTAATCTTATATGTATAACCATTCTTAACCATTGGTTCTTCCAGTGGCATTCCAATCATAGGAATAATTTCCTGAGAATCACTTTCAGCAACTTGCTTTGATTTAGAAGTCGATAGTCCTGTTCCCTTAGAAGTACCACTTATATAAGGTTCTAGCGTAGGCGTAGAATTAGCGCTCATACCATTTGTAAATGCATCCTCTGGAGACTGCATTGTGCCTAGATACAATTTCCCAGAATAAAAAACAACTTTTTTACCCTGGGGGTAATATTTCCCCCAATTTTCCTTAGGGTCATGTGCTTCTAAAGCATCTATTAAATACATAGCAAACGAGTGATTATTGAGTTTGGTATCATCTGACTTAAAATAGTCATCTAACAACTGCTTAGGGTTCGATTGTGGATTTGACAATTTATCCTGCAAGTTTTTTATATGAGGATACATTTTTTTGCCATGTCTTATACTAGCAAATCGTCCAGCAGTGTATCCTGGACGTATAGCCATTTTAGTATAATTTTCGAAAGCTTTTTTAAAAATTTGAGAATATTTCATACTACATAGACCTAAATTTAATTACGACAAGAATCTAAAGGTGTTTATGATAAACATGTTTATCTTATAGGATAAACAAAACCAATAAGGTAATTTTTTGGTAAATAAAAGGTAATTTTTTAGAAAATTCGGCGTGGTATTCTGTACTGCAAACCTCGAAAAACAAAAGATCAGTGCCACGAAACTGACGCCAGCACCATCTCACAAAACCACACCTCTGGGAGAATACCTTAACAAGCTTAATCAGACTAAAGCCCACTCTGAATCTAAAGGTGACTCTTTTTGCCGCTCTTTTGATTTCTCAAAGAATATAAAAGAACTCTTAGAATCACCAAGATCAACCCACTCATCTTTATCAATAACTTCATACTCTGACTCAACAAGAGATATGTCCAAAGAGCTTCTTAGTTGGCTCTCTAACTCTTTTGTATAATTGGCCCCATCAGTTTTATCAAAAAAATTATTATCAGCATATATGGTCGTGAAACCTTCCTTTCGAGCAGGATGTAAATGATACTCTGCATTATCAGTAAAAATTAAATCTTGAGGCTTGCACTTATAATGTCGTTGAATCTCTTTTAATGCTGGTGTTTTGTCCAGCTGGTCGTTGAAATATAAAAATGAATCACCTAAGTCAATTCCATATTCTTTTTCAACAAAACTTCTAATCTCGTACTTCTCAATGTTACCAGCAGTAACAAAAGCAATTGCATGTCCTTCTGCTATAATGCTTTCCATTATAGACTTCATTTTTTGCTTGTTAATCGAGTAACACGTACCAAAATAACCACCATATGGATCATAACTAGAAGGGGTTTTACTAACCTTATTTAATATTTTATCAATATTAGGTCGAGAAGATAGTAAAGTTTCATCAATATCAAACACGAATACTTTTTTTGCCATTGAGTAAGTCTCCCTTGATCACTCTTTTACCTGATAGCCCTCCAAAAGTGTTGCTGGCTAGCATTAAACTACCCTCCCAAATTCATAACCATTAATGAATAAACTAATCACGATATCATGGATCAATCCACTCTTAGAAAAACAGATCGTTTTTCGGCAAAGTCTCTTAATTCTCATACGTAGCGTTAAGAGCGTTAAGAATTTACGTTCAATTTTTGTGATCAATGCTTTCGAGATATTATGCTTTTTTATCTAAAAGTCCGATATAAGATTCCCAGCCATCACCATGATGAATTTTAATTTCATAACGACTCAAAACCTTTTTAAATCCCTAAAACCATCATCTTTTCTTCTGCCAAACACAAAGGCAATCATTTCTCCGGTATGTGTATCGAATGCAATTCATAACCACCAGCTCACGTAAGCGTCACCACTTCGGCAGGTATTTTGCATATCTAATGTGACAAAATCTCCTCTAACTCGACCTACTCACCCCATATTTTGCAGCTTTTTCTCATATTAACATGCAAAATAAGGTCAACAATTAATAAAAACTTCTTTTTTTCTATATTATTATAGTACCCCCCATTTTTATCTATTGCCTTCAGTTGGTTTCTTACATACTCTCGAATCACCTCTTCGCTAACATTAACAATCGTTTCTACGAAAAAGATTTAAGTCCATAACTTCCCTCCAAAAGTATCGTTTTTTAACCTATGGATATAACTTAAAACAATTGCCTTGCTGAAATATTTTTTACCACTTGTGTTATATTTGGTGGCGATACTTTTGACTCTGACTTAACCACCATGTGTATATGATTAATCGGAGCCTCTAACTCAACAATCTCAATATGATAATCATAACCAATCTTTTCTATAATTCATTTCAACGTACTTCTGTAAGGCTCATCAAAAACCTTGTGTCTATATAAAATTGTGCAAAACTGAACTTTTCTATCTCCGCCACAAGCAGTCGAGTATTTCGAGAAATTCTCCCTTCCGGCGGCAATGCGCTTTGTTTTCTTTCGCCGCAAGCGGCGAGGAAGGCAACCCTAAGTGATTTAACTTTCAGGTTTTAGGCATTTAAATTGCAATGTATAAAATTGTTTATCAAAAAAGTTATATTCAGTGGCTAAATCAAAAACAAAACTTCCTCCTTCACCCTTTCAGCAGTCGGTGCTTTTTGCAAGCCTAGCAGTAGCTTTAGGAGGGTTTGGAGTAAATACACACGCAGCAGCGAGTACAATTGTTGGAGGAGCTGCTATAACGGCTGGCACGAATATGACACAAACAAATGCCACCACAGCCACAGCAACAGCAGATGACGCAACTGCATCCACAACAGCGGCAACAACAAACGTTACAATTACAACAGACGACCAATCTACAATCTTAAATGTCAGTGACACTACAGCATTGACCGGCACGATTTTGGTTGCAGATACTCCAGCAAGCACAAAGACTTCAACAATTAACTTAACCGTTGGAGATAACGCCGGAGCCATTGATTTGGTTACACACTCTGATACAACAGGGGTAACAACAATTAACATTTCTGCCGCCCAAACAGCATCGACAACGAATCAAATCATTGACTCCAGCTCTGCAACAGGCGCAGTGACGGTTAATTTAACTGCAGGAGGTTCTGCAATTACAGCAGGTAATGCCAGTGCAGTTAAAGCCATCGGAGCAGACGTTACTTTAAGTTTAGCATCGGGTACCACGCTAGACAGCAGCGCTCTTGGCACAACTGGAGTTGTTACAAATACGACAGGGTCCATTGATGTTGTAAACTCAGGCACAATTGATACGACAGCAGGCAGTATCGCACTATTGACCACAGGAGCAGGTTCGGGTGGAGCAACAGTCACGGGAGGGAATATTAAAATCAATAATGCAGGTGGCTTCATTTATGGCAGTACAAATGTTGTTGCGACAGGTCAAGCGGATAATGCAGCAGGGGTTGGAATAGCAGGAACCTTAACCATAACCAATAATACAGAAACTGCCGGGGTGCTTGTTTCCCAAGTAACAGGAGGAGATGGCGGAGGCAATTCGACAGGCGCGGCTTCAAATGGGGGTGCGGTTACAATTGATGCAAACTCAGGAGCTATTGGCAGTATATCTAGCACGGCCACAGGCGGTAGCGATGGTGGCTCTGCTAATGATGGCGGTAGCGCAGTGGGCGGAGCAATTACAATTGTTTCTAACTCTGCATCAGGACTCACAGGAAGCATTACTTCTACGGCAGCAGCTGCTGCTAATGGCGCTGGGAATGGTAGCTCTGGCAGTGCGACTGGCGGTGATATCATAATTGTCAGCAATGCCGGGTCAATTACTGGTGCGATTACCTCAACAACAGGTGTTGCCACTGATGGTGAAACCCTAACAGCTGGCGATGTCATTGTGAGCAGCAACACAGGTACAATTTCCTCAATCGATACTAATTCAGGCTCAGGCATTGATGGCAAAATGGTCGTTACAAATTCAGGAACGGTTACAAACACATTAACCGCAAGTAGTGTTAATAGCGCTGATAGTTTAACAATGAAAGGAACATCTTTAGTCGGTGGCAATATTACAGGAATGGATTCTATCGTTGTTGATGGCGGCGCAGTAGCAACCTTTAATGGAACCATTGTTTCTGGCGGTGGCAATGATGACAATATTACTGTTGGTTCAGCAAGTTCTGGAGGCACTGTAACGTTTAATGGCGCAATTGGGGTGAGTGTTACAGGAGGCGATAGTGATGATAAAGTGACTCTATCAGCGAACCACTCAACAATAGGTAAAACAATCAATGGTGGCTCAGGAAATAATACCCTCGTATTAAACGCATTAGACAGAACAGACGTCAATGCACCAACTCTTAAAAACTTTAGCAAACTTGAAATTGCCGGGGCAGGCACTAAATTAGCGGCGGATATTGTTGCTGCGGATGACCCAAATGGTATGAATATTACCCACTTTACTGTCAATACAGGGGCTACAGGATTTGATTCTAATAATAAAATTGTAGACGCGACCAATGTAACCTTAAAAGGCACTTTAGGTTCAGCGTTAACCCTCGGTGAGAGTGATCAAACAGTCATCCTGGAGGATTCTGGCACATTAACTGAAACTATTGACGGTGGCTCAGGGCAGGATACCTTAACATCACGTGGCACTTCAGGGATCAGCAATATCAGCAACTTTGATAGTTTAACGATTGAGTCCGGCACACTCACGTTTAATGGAAATGCCATTCTAACGGGCAGTAAAAAATTGACCCTTTCAGCAGGGTCAACCCTCGAAACCACTAAAGCCAAAACGATAAATTCAACGGAAAACCTCTTTAATGGCACATTAAAAGGTGATCTAACGTTTGCAGCAGGCACAAATGCAACGATTACGGTTGGAGCAGGATTTAATACGAATGCTGCGAATGATCTTATTGATGGCGAATCAACAACGGATAATGATATATTAATTGTAAATGGAACAGTGACTTTCGTTACTTCAGGAAATAACCAAACACCTCAATTGGGAGCCATTAACAACATAGAAACAATGATAACAAATGATTCGGTGATTTTATCAGGTTCAGTAAGCAATGTTTCAACATTCACTAATCATGGAACGTTACGCCTGACAAATGGTAGCGGAGACTATAGCCTTGATAAACTAGAAAATATAGGAACTTTAGATATCTCGTCGAATGGAAATAATCCGACGATTAAATCATTAAGTGGTAATGGTGATATTTACTTTAATGGTGCAGCAGAGGCGAATTCACCCACGTTAACGATTACAGAAGATTATACACATCAAGGCGACCTTAAAGTTATTGCAGACGCAACGACCCCCAATAATATTGTTGCTACATTGACGGCAACAAATAGTTATGTACAACCTTCTGGAAAAATTATTATAGAGGCTTTACCTGCAAATCAAGCCGCACTTGACCAAACGACACTCACATTGATTGGCGATCGCATTAATTTAGCGGGCGCTAAAATTATTGTTGGCAAGTCCGCAGCAGTTAATACAGAGAAGTTTGCTGACGGTGAAACAATTGCAATTATTGATGCTTCTAAAGTGAATATATTTACAAATGGAAGTCTAAAACAAACAGCATTTTTACCATTTACTTCACTCACTCAAAATAAAGTAACTACCATAATTGCGAGCGGCGCCTCAAAAACAGTCGATCAGGTGGTTGCTGACCGCTTTATCGCTTTTGCAAATCAGAATTTAGATCATTATTCTAGCGCGACAACAGGGCTTACTCATTCGAATATATTATCCAATGCAACCCTAACGATGACTCAAAATGAATTAGATAATTTCATGTTTCAGGTAACCCCCGATGTTTCAGGTTCTAACACTCATACTGTTATCAATGGACTGAATACGTTTGCCGGCGCTAATGGCGTTTTACAACGCCGCATATCTAGGTTACGCACACACCCCCATGTCACAGGTGTTTCAAGCGGTTCTAAAGTTATTCGACACGGAGTATGGGGTGAGTTTTTCGGTGGTAAAATCGATGACAAAGGTCATGACGAAGTGTTTGGCTATAATGCCAATACTTATGGCGTCGCTTTTGGTGCTGACTCTTTGGTTGGAGAAAATATGGCTATCGGCTTTGCGTTAGCTTATGCCCAATCCGCAGTAGATACCAATGTTCGATTACAAAGCTCTAACATTAACAGCTATCTCGCTAGCCTGTATACAGGAATTAATGTCGATAGATTTTTTATTAACGGCAATATAACTTTTGGCGTGAATGAATACAATTATACTAACCAGCTCACAGGCGATAATGCTATCGCACAAACATTAGCCGCTAAATATAATGGCAATGTTCTGTCTGCAAATGTTGCAACAGGCTACAACCTCCCATTGTCTCAAGAACTTTCTGTAACAGCTATAAGCTCCTTTAGTTACACATATGTTGATGCCGAAGAATATACTGAGACTAGCTCAATTACGGTTGGCAGTGCTGCCCAAACAATTAATCAAAAGCCAGTACACGCTATCCCTGCAGGTGCGGGCCTGCGTTTGGCTTATCATTTACCATTAGAAACGGGTTCAATCATACCTAGCTTTCAATTAATGGCATACCACCAAACAAATACTGGCGTTGACTATCAAACTTCCCTTGCAGGAGCGGTAGGCAACCCGTCTGCTTCTGGCGTTTTAATTGAAGGGGTTAAAGGAGCTCGTAACATCCTTTCTGCTCAACTTGGCTTAAAAATGAAATTTAGTGAAAATTGGCTAGCCTCAGCTTCTGCTCAATATGACTGGGGATCTAATTCATCAATGCATAGCGGTTCTATTAAGGCACGTTATCGCTTCTAATTGATCTTATCTGTGTCCAACTCCTAATAAGTCTGACTCAAAATAAACATTCAAAACCAGTTAAAAATACTTTTAACACAAATTAAAAACA
This sequence comes from Piscirickettsia litoralis, assembly GCF_001720395.1. NCBI lineage: Bacteria > Pseudomonadati > Pseudomonadota > Gammaproteobacteria > Thiotrichales > Piscirickettsiaceae > Piscirickettsia > Piscirickettsia litoralis. The sequence continues at coordinate 2,634,769 of NZ_MDTU01000001.1, read as the reverse complement.
TGAAGACTATAGCTCATTCAAACCATAATCCATAATAATAACTCTCTTGCCCTATTCAGCATCAATGAAAACACCAAAAAAACCATCAATCGAAAACAATTATTAACTAAAGATTAAAAGACTTAATTATTTTAAATTAACGATCTAAAATACCAAGAAAGATAATTAAAACAAACAAGGAATTAAATATGATGGTGGATTAAAAATTTAATTTAATATTTTTCAAGATTCATGATTTATTATTAAACGACCTATAAAATGACAAGGTGTTATTATGCGCAAAAAAAATGGATTTTTTATATCTAATATCAGCTTTGCTCTTTTCTCTTATTTCAAATGTTAATATTGCTAATACTGCCATACATCACTGCCTTAATAAAGAATGTGCTAAACCCGTTCATGGCCTGCACCAAGGCTCGCCCTACTCTTATCAATCTTTTGAACAAAATGTCAGTGGTATTGTCTGGGCCCCCGACACACTTGATGACTCACAATTAAGATTTTGGGTCGTTAAGAACGGTCCCGGCATTGCCTGGCTTGTTCACTTAAATAAAATAAATAATAAATACTATAGTCAGGTGAGCCAAACTCTCTATGACCCTAGCTCTCAACATGATTTTGAAGGTGTTACTATTTTATATGATAATAACAATCAACCAAAGCCTAACCATTTATTTATCCTCAATGAAGGAGGCAAGAAAAAAGACTCTATTCAGTTTTATCAACTTCCCAAAGAATCCCTTATTTCAAGCAATCGTAATAATATAGAAAATATTAATCACTATTTAAAATACAAATGGAGCATCAGCCAAAAAATTAACCCATACTGAACCTCGCAATGGTTTAGAAGGTATTGCCTTTGTTCCTGACCATGTACTAGTTAAATCTGGTTTTAAAGACCATACAGGAAAAACTTACACACCAAGTCACAAAGCTCACTTTGGCGGTTTATTTTTTGTGTCTCACCAAACATTAAACTCTGATAGTTCTCACCTTAAAAATCATAAAGGTGCGATTTATGCATTCGAATTAAGGCCTGGTGGTGGACATTGTAGTTCGATGGCACAATATGATAAAAATTGTCGATTTATTAATGCAATTAATACAAACTATGAAGATAGCTCCGGTTTAGAGTACGATGCTGCAAGCGGTAAATTATACACTCTGCATAATGTATACAGTCATATTAACTCCGTACAATCTAACTATTTACGTATCGAAAAACTATCAGGCTGCAACGCCCAATCTCGCACTCAAGTCTGTTACCAATTTTCAGACCTAAAATCAGATAACAAAGGAAATACTGAGGGTATTGCAATTATTAATGGAAAAACTATTTTTTTAAGTCGTGATGGAGGAGTCAATCATCATGAAGTCGATGGCCGTGCAATTACCGCCTACTCAATAAAATAAACAACTGCAAGGGCTTAAGTTATTAAGCCCTATTTATATGCTTAATAGATAACACTCCATATTTTAGATTATATTCTCGAGTTATAAAATCGCTGCCGCACAAACTGCTATATTTTCTTTAAATATAAAAACAATCATTTAGTTATTTAAGGAAATTGCAGCGATCTGAAAGATCCGTATTTATTATAAAAATAAAAATCAAAAAACATTAATCAATAAGGAACAATTAGCCCGATTTTTCTTTTATGCTTTGTGATCTCAATAAAATGACCCTCTGTCAATAAATCTGTGACTACTTTTAAGTTTTTGTGCAAATCAGCTGAAGACACCCTAAAAACCTGCTGCCCATCAGACTTATAACTTGTTAATGGCAACTCTTTTACGTTCATAACCCATCCCTTGTATAACAACATCCTAAAAAATGCATAAATTACCCCGTTTTTACCGACCTTAGAAAAGGTAACAAAGATTTAATTAAAAATCTATAGTATAGTATACCTCTTTAGCTTCGCTTCCCACATAAAAATAATCAAAAACTTTATTAATTCAAGTATAGATTGTAAGCACCTCTGTGCTTTTTCAAAAATAATTTAATACAATTTATTTACCCTTGATAAAGCTCCAAAGGCAATCCATCCGGATCAGCAAAAAAAGTGTAGCGCCGCCCAGTCAACTCGTCGACTCTAATCGCTTCAACATCGATACTACACTGATTTAAATATTCAACCCACTCATCAATATCAGTGACGGCAAAAGCCAAGTGACGAAGGCCACAACCCTCAGGAAAACTTAGACGCTCTGGAGCATTAGGAAACGAAAAAAGCTCTAATTGATCACCACCAGCAAGTTTTAAGTCCAACTTGTAAGAATCACGCTTGGCACGATAAGTCCCAGCAATAATGTCTAATCCTAAAACATCACAATAAAACTTTTTAGATTTTTTATAATCAGAAACAATCAAAGCAATATGGTGGATTTTCCCTAATTTTAACCGTGTACTCATTATTTTTTCTTCATTTATACAATCTATTTTTTCACATAAAAACACCGCTGGTTTCAATACCACACAGCAAAGATCGCTATTTTACTATAAAAACAGCTTTGCGAACATATGGAAAATTACAAAAATAAAAACTTCTGTAAACAATAAATCAAAGACATCAATAAAGATAAACTTTGTAAAAAGTAAGAAAGGTAACGAACTGACTAAAAAAGCAGGCGAGATTTATTGCGAAGCACAAGTTGTTCGGATATCCCTTCAACTTTAGCTAAATCCTTTATTGATTTAAAAGGGCCATGCTCCTTGCGATAGTTAATAATAGCATGCGCTTTTCTCAGCCCACAGCCATTTAGCACCGTTGCCAGCGTATCCGCATCAGCATGATTCACATTCACCTGCTGCACAACGAGTTGTCCGTTAAAGTCAGCCTCGGTTGTTTCAGCAATATTGCCTCCTAGTAACGACCAAACCACCAAAAATGCTTTTACCGAACTCATAATAAATGCGACTTCCAGAAAATACCGTGTATCTTAAAGAGTAGCACAAGGCCGACTGACCGATGGGTCAAATCAACGGAAAGAAGCGCTCTAAACAATCATTGCTTTTGAACATTTAGCTGCCTTTTTTTCCAATGAACGGATTTTCATACGTAAATTAACAATCCTCTTCAAAAACAATAAAGAGCTAAAAGTAACTGCCAAAATAAAAACGATAGCAAGTAACAATGCCATTGGCATCCTAATTTCACCCCAATAATAATTAACAGCCACACTCTCCGCATTCAGCGCTGAGAATCCAGCAATAATTACAACAATAACCCCAAAAACAATATATTTAATAATTTTCATAATTCAAGCCTTCCCATAGCAATCGACAATTCGCAACAGAATTTAATTTTAAAACAATAAAAAAGGGCAACCACACAGGCCACCCTTTTATCGCGAATACTAAAAATAGCGATGAAGAAAAATTACTCGTCGTTATCTTTCGCTTGCGCTGCTTTGAAAAGATCACCTAGCGTCGCATTCACCGGCGCTTCAGCTTTTTCTTTGCGCGGAGCTTTTGTCGCAGCCGCTGCAGGTTTATCCGCAGACTGCTCAGCAGATGTCATAGACAAGCTGATATTACGGTTCTTACGGTCTACCGCAACAAAGTATGCAGAAACAGCATCACCGACTTTCAGCTCGGCAGCAACATCAGCCGTACGGATGAAGCCTTCAACACCTTCACCTAAATCAACAATAACACCTTTACCGTCAACTTCGGCAACCGTGCCTGAAACTTCAGCACCTTTCTCATTATCAGTGACGAAACGTGTGAATGGGTCTTGTTCAAGTTGCTTGATACCCAAAGAAACACGCTCGCGCTCTGAATCAACAGAAAGAACAACGGCTTCAACTTCTTCACCTTTCTTATACTTGCGAACCGCTTCTTCGCCATTCTCATTCCAAGAAATATCAGACAAGTGAACCAAACCGTCGATGCCGCCATCAAGACCGATGAATAAACCAAAGTCAGTGATCGACTTGATCTTACCAGAGACTTTATCGCTCTTATTGTATTTCTCAGAGAACTCTTTCCAAGGATTAGGCACACATTGCTTCATACCGAGGGAAATACGACGACGCTCTTCATCAATTTCAAGAACAAGAACATCAATCTCATCACCGACAGAAACCAATTTGCTTGGCATCACATTTTTGTTGGTCCAGTCCATTTCAGACACGTGAACCAAACCTTCGATACCTTCTTCAAGCTGAACGAAGCAACCGTAATCTGTGATGTTTGTCACACGACCACTTAGACGCGCTTCTTCAGGGTAACGGCCTTTAATCGCAACCCAAGGATCTTCACCGAGCTGTTTTAAGCCTAATGATACACGTGATTTATCTTTATCGAACTTAAGAACGCGAACATCGATTTCATCACCGATTTGCACCAATTCACTTGGGTGCTTGATACGACGCCATGACATATCGGTAATATGTAGAAGACCGTCGATACCACCTAAATCAATAAAGGCACCATAATCAGTTAAGTTCTTAACAACACCCTTAACTTTTTGACCTTCTTCGAGCGTAGACAACAGCGCATCACGCTCAGCACTTGTTTCTTGCTCGATGACTGAACGACGAGAAACAACGATGTTGTTACGTTTTTGATCCATTTTGATGATTTTAAACTCAAGCTCTTGACCTTCAAGGCCCGCTGGATCACGCACTGGGCGAACATCCACCAAAGAACCTGGCAAGAAGGCACGCATTGCTTTAACATCAACAATGAAACCACCTTTGACACGGCCACTGATCATACCACGGATTGTGTTACCTTCTTCGTACTCTTTCTCAAGCTCAGACCAGCTTTCTAAGCGTTTTGCACGCTCGCGTGATAAACGTGTCTCACCGAAACCATCTTCAACAGCGTCAAGAACCACTTCAACTTGATCACCGACTTGAACTTCGAGCTCGCCCTTTTCGTTCAAGAATTGAGTTGTTGGAATAAAGCCTTCAGACTTTAGACCTGCATTGACAACAACAACGTCCTTTTCAATACGAACGATTGTTCCAGTCATTAAACCACCGACTTTAAAATCGGAACTAGCGAGACTTTCTTCAAAGAGCTGTGCAAAACTTTCAGACATAAATTTGATTCCCAGGAAACAATAATTAAGTTTAAATAAGCCAAAGCAAAGTGGTTAGGAGAGCCTGGTTGATATCTCTTCCAACACGATCTTAACGACTTCAGCAATACCCAAATCTGTCGCATCAATCACACGTGCATCCTCGGCTGGCCGAAGTGGCGCAATGGGCCGATTCATATCACGTTGATCCCGCGCAGAAATCTCCTCTCGGAGGCGGTCTAGGTTAGCATGAATGCCGCGCCCTTGCAATTGTTTGTGGCGGCGCTCAGCACGAATCTCAGCAGATGCCGTTAGATAGATTTTCACAGCTGCTTCGGGGAAAATCACCGTGCCCATATCACGGCCATCGGCGACCAGTCCTGGTGCCTCAGCAAATGCGCGCTGGCGCTCAAATAAGCCATCCCTTACCGTAGCTAACTTGCTCACTTGTGAGGCTTTTTTGACTCGTTTCATCAGCACGCACTTGTGCAGTTTGATCAACACCAGCCAAAATTACAGCGACTCCGCCTAAAGGATCCGCGCTAAAACGAATATCTAAATTCTCAGCAAGCTGACCTAAAGCAATCTCGTCATCGAGAGCAATCCCTGCTAACTCAGCCGATACCGCCACAGCCCGATATAGGGCACCGCTATCGAGTAGATGCCAACCAAAATGCTCAGCAATACGCTGCGCGATCGTCCCTTTACCCGAGCCACTCGGCCCATCTATCGTAATAATTGGCAAATCTTGTTGTTCTTTCATTGCTGTTTTTCAAACTCTTGCATAAATGAAATCAGCGCATCAACACCTGCTTCTGGCATTGCATTGTAAATGCTGGCGCGCATACCGCCAACACTGCGATGACCTTGTAAAAACTTCAAACCCTGCTGATCTGCACCTTGCAAAAAACGACCTTCTTGACTTTTATCTGCCAATAAAAACGGCACATTCATCCAAGAACGATCAGCTTTTACTACCTTATTCGAATAAAAATCACTTTGATCAATGTAATCATAAAGCTTTTGCGCCTTACGCTGATTAATCACGGCTATATGATCGACACCGCCTTGCTGCTCTAACCATTGCAAGACAAGATGCGTCGTATACCAAGGCACACAGGCCCCGTATTCGACAATGATCGCTCCTGATCATGGTGTAAATAAGAATATAAAGTCGGCGTGTGTTTTAGCTCTTGGCCGAGCAAATCACGACGAACAATGACTATCGTTACCCCTGCAATGCCTAAATTTTTCTGCGCACCAGCGAAAATCAAACCGTGCTGATTCACATCCAAGGGTCGCGAAAGCAAAGTCGATGTTGCATCCGCCACCAGCGGCACCCTACCTGTTTCCGGAACAGTATGAAACTCTAAACCATGAATCGTCTCATTTGGCGTATAATAGACATAAGCCGCTTCTGGGTTAAGCTGCCAATCTTGCTGCTCTGGCAGGTGAATCAACCCCTCTGTGGTTTTATGAATATCACCGACAATATTTACATCACAATAGCGCTGCGCTTCTTTATAGGCTTTTTGCGACCAAGTTCCCGTTAGAAAATAATCGGTCGTTTGCTTGCCGCGAAGTAAATTCATCGGCACCATCGCAAATTGATGACTCGCACCACCGTGTAAAAATAGCACCGCATAATCATCAGAAATAGCCAATAACCGCCTTAAGCGTGCTTCTGATTGTTCAGCAATCTCAGCAAATAATTCAGTTCGATGGCCGATCGAACCCACAGAAATACCTGTGCCCTTATAATCAATAATCGCTTCTTGCAAAGCTAATTCAACCTCTCTGGGCAAGGCCGCCGGGCCTGCAGAAAAGTTATAGATCTTTTTTACTCCCACAACCGAGTCCTTGCTCTAATCTTCATCGTCACTATTTGCATTTTTATCGATATTATCAACATCAGCATGATTAGTCTCAGGGCTGCTATCGCTTAAAGCATCAGATTCACTGTCATCAATCTCATCATCCAAATCAACCTCTACAACAGGTTGAACACTAACAAGCTTCTCTCCATTGGATAAATTAATGAGCTTAACGCCTTGAGTGTTTCGGCCGACTTGTGAGATTTCTTCTGCACGTGTACGCACTAAGGTACCACCATCGGTCAACAACATCACTTCATCAGAACCCGTCACAGCACTTGCTCCAACCACAGCACCATTACGCTCGCTCACCTGTATAGAAATAATGCCCTGACCCCCACGACCTTGAACGCGATATTCATCGATCTTCGTCCGCTTACCAAAACCATTTTCAGTCACGGTTAGAATATCACCTTCAACCGGTGCAATCACACTTGAAATCACCCGCTGCTCATCGGATAAATTAATCCCTTTCACACCGCGTGCATTACGCCCCATCGCCCGAACATCCGTCTCAGGAAAACGAATCACCTTACCACTATTGGTAAAGAGCATCATGTCACATTCACCATGCGTCAAACTGACACCAACTAAACGATCACCCTCAACAAGATCCAAGGAAATAATGCCACTGACACGTGGGCGAGAAAATTCGGTCAAGGCCGATTTTTTTCACCGTGCCTTTTTCTGTGGCCATAAAGATGTACATACCTTCTTTATACTCACGTACCGGCAACATCGCCTGGATTTTTTCATCTTTCTCTAACGGCAATAAATTAACAATCGGCCGGCCTTTAGAAATTCGACTCGCCTGCGGCACAGAGTAAACTTTAAGCCAATACAATTTACCATAATTCGAGAAGCACAATAGCGTATCATGCTGAGCGGCAATCACTAACTGCTCGATAAAGTCCTCATCTTTCATGCTCGTCGCGCTCTTGCCACGTCCACCACGACGCTGAGCTTGATAAGTATCTAGCGTCTGGGTTTTAACATAACCGGCATGCGTTAACGTCACCACCATGTTTTCATCAGCAATCAGATCTTCCATGCTTAAATCTTCTTGAGATGCACGGATTTCAGTGCGGCGCTCATCACCAAACTGTTCTTTAACTAACAATAAGTCTTCACGAATCACCTCAAGCAAACGCTCACGGCTGGCTAAAATTGCGAGGTATTCTTTAATCTTTTCTAATAACTCTTTAAATTCACCAAAGATTTTATCTTGCTCGAGACCAGTTAGTCGATGCAGCCTTAAATCCAAAATCGCTTGGGCCTGATCAGGTGATAAACGATAGCCGTTTTCAACCATACCAAAATCAGCTGCCAGATCATCAGGGCGCGCTGCATCACGACCAATTTCTTCAAGTAAATT
>NZ_MDTU01000001.1:2620558-2626129 GCF_001720395.1 Piscirickettsia litoralis | reverse complement strand
CGCGCTGCATCACGACCAATTTCTTCAAGTAAATTAATAATCTCACCGGGCTGCCACGTTTCAGACAGCAATGCCTCTTTTGCATGTGCGGGGTTAGGAGCGTGGCGCACCAGGGTAATCACCCGCTCAATATTCGCCAGTGCCACCCCTAAGCCTTCGAGAACATGAGCGCGATTACGGGCTTTTTTCAGTTCAAAACGCGTACGACGCGTCACCACTTCTTGACGATGGCGCAAGAAGGCATTCAACATATCCGGCAAATTAAATAACTTTGGCTGACCGCGATCTAAGGCCACCATATTAATACCAAAGACATTCTGCATTTGCGTGTAGGTATACAGATTATTTAAGACGACATCTGGAATTTCACCGCGCTTAAGCTCGATGACAATGCGCATGCCGTCTTTATCAGACTCATCACGCAACCCAGAAATTCCTTCAATCTTCTTATCACGGACTAAATCAGCAATTTTCTCGATTAAGCGTGCTTTATTCACCTGATAGGGTAATTCTGTAACGATAATTGCCGCTTTATTGGTTTTTTCGTCTTCTTCAACCTCGGTGCGAGCACGAATATAAACACGACCACGTCCGGTTTTGTAGGCTTGAACAATGCCTGCACGGCCATTAATAATCCCAGCGGTCGGGAAGTCAGGTCCTGGAATATACTCCATCAACTGCTCGACAGACAACTCAAATTGATTATCGATCAGGGCAACACAGGCATTAATCACTTCGTTTAAGCGATGAGGAGCAATATTAGTCGCCATCCCCACAGCAATCCCCGAAGAGCCATTGACTAATAAATTAGGGATCCGTGTCGGCAAAACCGCAGGTTCAAACTCAGTTTCATCGTAATTCGCCGTGAAATTAACGGTATCTTTCTCAAGGTCTTCAAGTAAAGCATGAGCAAATTTATCCATGCGCACTTCGGTATAACGCATTGCTGCCGCCGCATCGCCATCGACAGAACCAAAGTTTCCTTGGCCATCCACCAGGGTATAACGCATCGAAAAGGTTTGTGCCATCCGTACAATGGTATCGTAAACAGCAGTATCACCATGTGGGTGATATTTACCAATCACATCACCGACGACACGTGCCGACTTCTTATAGGCTTTATTCCAATCATTATTCAGCTCATTCATCGCGTAAAGCACGCGACGGTGTACCGGCTTTAGGCCGTCTCGAACATCAGGCAGTGCACGCCCAACGATGACGCTCATTGCATACTCTAGGTATGACTGTTTCAACTCTTCTTCGATATTAATCGGGACAATTTCTTTTGCAAATTCAGTCATGGACAGCGCTGCCTTTTGCTTTACTTATAAATGTTTTAAATGGTTCTTTTGCCAGGCCATAGGATAGCACACTCATAGCTAATTCTTAAGAACTAACTCAAACAGATACTTCAGAGGCCATCAAGGCAAGCTTTAACAAATGATCGTGCACCTGCCCAACGGCCGAGATATGAACATGCCCAGAAGGCCGCTCAGCCGTTGTGAGGCTTTCTCCCACCACATAAGCTTGACCAGCATGCCGCAACAACTCTAAATCATTTAGATCATTGCCAAACATAATGCACTTTTGGGGATCTAAGCCTAAGGTTTTAATCCCTTGAAGCTTATTAACTCCAGGCGCAGATACGGCATACATCACCTCATTACGATGAAACTGCAAAGTACAGCGTGCCTCATTCTCCCATTGATTAAGCCGCGTTAAAACCGGCTGATGCTCATCGAGCACCATAATCTTGACCACGCCATTGACTAATACAGCATCAAGTGCTTTAGGTTCATCTTCTAAATAATGGTAAAAATCATGATATTTATCACAAGTGGCATAATCTAAAACACCATCGACAACAAAAGCGATATCATGGGCATTAAGCAACGCTAAAGCCTCTTCAACGAGCTGATTATTAAGAATCATTGATGTAACCAGCTGATGGTTTTCATAAATCAACCCACCATTACAGCCAATAATCGTTAAATGCTGTAACGATTTGGGCAATACCGGAATCGCATCACGGTACGGCCGTGCTGTTGCAAAAATCACCTCAAAATCACTCTCAACCAATGCGAGTATCGCCTGCTCAGTTTCCCAACTAATATTAGAGTCTGGCTCGAGAATCGTCCCATCAACATCTAAAACAACATATTTTAAATCAGCACACTGAATGCTAGTTTCATTATTCACAGACTTCTCCATACACAATACGATTCACTGACCAGGTCGTACTATATAAATAGAAAGTCAGCAAAAAAGCAAAACGATTGCAACAAAAATCACCCCCTAACTACATTCCTACATTAATTTTGCTTATACTAGGCCCATCAACTTAAATACAAGGGTTATCATGCAAACGGTCGATACGATTATCCATGCAGGCTTTATCATCCCTGTTCAGCCTTTAAATCAGGTCCTAGCAAAACATAGTTTAGTCATTAATCAGGGCAAAATTCTTGATATTCTTCCAACCCAGAGCTGCAACAACCGTTATCAGAGCAAAAATACCCAAGAGCGCTTAAATCATGCGATTATCCCAGGTCTAATCAATGCCCATACTCACTCCCCCATGAGTTTATTTCGTGGCCTTGCCGATGACTTATCCCTCGACGATTGGCTAAATAGTCATATTTGGCCTGCGGAGAAACAATGGTCAAACCCTGAATTTATTGCAGCAGGCACTGAACTTGCCATCGCTGAAATGCTCCGCTCTGGCACGACTTGCTTTAATGAGCATTACCCCTTTGCCAAGACCATTGCCGAAACGACAGATAAATTAGGCATGCGTGCTTGCATTGGTGGCTTTTTAATCGATTTTCCAACCAATGATGCTAGCGACGCCAAAACCTATATCAACAAAGCTGAACAGCTTATTCAGCAGTTTCAGTCCCACCCACTAATTACAACAGCGATTGCCCCTCACGCCCCCTATTCAGTCAGCGATGATAACTTTAAGGCTTGCTTTAAACTTGCCGACCAATATCAACTACCGCTTCACATTCATATTCACGAAACTGAATTTGAAGTGAATAATAGCCTCAAAGAGCATGGTGTGCGCCCACTGCAACGCTTAAACCAGCTCGGTTTAATTAATCAGCGCTTTATCTCTGTACACAGCGTTTGCTTTGATGATAGTGATATCCAACTACTTGCTGAGCATCATGCCCATATCGTCCATTGCCCAAAATCGAACTTAAAACTGGCCAGCGGCTTTGCGCCAATTCAAAAATCCATCAATGCCGGCGTTAATGTTGCCTTAGGCACCGATAGTGCTGCAAGCAATAATAGCTTGGATTTATTCAGTGAAATGCAAACCGCCGCCATTCTTGCAAAAGCTGTCAGCCAAAACCCAACCGCACTCCCTGCCGCAAAAGCATTAGAAATGGCCACACTCAACGGCGCTAAAGCCTTAGGCATTGATAATATCACCGGTTCCCTCGAAATTAATAAAGCGGCGGATCTAGCGATTGTCCATTTAAACGACATCGAAAGTTTACCGCTTTATGACCCAATCTCACAGCTTGTCTATGCGACGACAAAAAACCAAGTGACCGATACCTGGGTCGCAGGAAAGCAGCTCTTAAATAATAGAAAGCTTTTATTAATCAATGAAGAACGACTGCGAATCAGCGCTGTAGCTTGGCAAGAAAAAATCAGCAAGGGGTTATAATAAAATGCATACTTCAAATACTGCACACACAGCTAACGTCAGCCCTGCTGAACTGGAAAAAATTTGCAGAACTCGCTCACGAATGGTGGGATGAAACGGGCCGTTGCCGCGCTTTACATGATTTAAACCCTGCGCGCTTAAGTTTCATTAAGCATCGAGTGAGTTTAGAAAATAAAGAAGTGCTCGACCTTGGCTGTGGTGGCGGTATTTTATCTGAAAGTCTGGCAAAAGAAGGCGCCCACATCACTGCTATTGATATGAGTAAAGATGTACTCAATGCAGCAAAATTGCATAAACTAGAAAGTAAATTAGAGATTAATTATCAGCATATCACCGCCGAAAAGCTTGCAGAAGAATCTCCAGGCAAGTTTGATGTGATTACCTGCATGGAAATGCTCGAGCACGTGCCAAACCCCATCTCAATTTTTACATGCCTGCAAAACTTTATTAAAACCCGGTGGGCATCTTTTTGTCTCAACCATGAATCGCACTTTTAAATCCTATGCTCTCGGTATTATTGCTGCTGAATATATTTTACAGCTTTTGCCCAAAGGCACTCATGATCATCAAGAGTTTATTCGCCCCGATGAACTTTCAAAGTGGTGTCGCAGTTTAAATTTTAAAATTCGCCATATGCAAGGCGTTCACTATAACCCTTTTACTCATCGCGCAAAATTAAACCACGACGTCAGCATTAACTATGTGGCTCATATTACCGAGGAAGAACTATGACTGCACAAGCAGTACTCTTTGACCTCGATGGCACTTTACTTGACACCAGCTATGACTTATTTGCTGCTGTTGAACACACTCACCAACAACTCGGTGAAAAACTCACAGTTAAAAGACTGGATTTATATCCTATTTATGGCAATGGCGTACATGCTATTCTAGCAAAAACACTACAAAGAAAACCGAGTGATAACGAGTGCCAACTCTGTCTGCAATATTATCGTGAAAATATCTGCAAGAATACTCGAGAATACCCAGGCATCAGCAAACTATTAAAAAGCCTACAAGAACGCGCACTGCCTTGGGGCATCGTCACTAACAAACCAGAAAAGCTTACCCATTCACTTATAAAATATTTTAATTATGACCAAACGGCTGCCTGCATCATCGGCGGTGACACCACGACTGAGCGCAAGCCCCACCCTAGACCATTACTTTATGCTGCCGAGCTAATCAATATTAAGCCGGAAAATTGCCTATATATCGGCGATAACTTGCGTGACATTCAAGCAGGGAAAGCAGCCAACATGAAAACCATTGCAGCCAGTTATGGCTTCATCAGTCCAGGAACTGATATTACAGATTGGCAAGCAGACTATATCATCAACCAATCAATTGACACTTTAAGTTATGTTTAAACATATCGACCATATCGCCCTACATGTAAATAACCTTAACGTATCACAAGATTTTTATTGCCAATATTTTGGCTTTAAATTACACTTTTCTGAAACACTCGTCTCAGGAATTAAGACCACTTATTTAACTCTCGGTGATACTATGCTCGAATTAACCAAACTTCCAAACCAGATGATCAGCGGTATGCATTTTTGTTTAAAAACAGAAAATTTTACCGATGCTTTTAATTATTTAAAAAATCAAGGCATCAAAATTAACCGAGCACCTCATCCAACGTCTGCACGCATTGCCAGTGAGAAAAACTGGCAACGCGCGGTATTTTTAGGGCCTGACCAAGAACAGATTGAAATCAGAGGCCCTATTTAAATTAACCGCAGCAAACTACTTTTTTATCACTATTTTCATCATCTGTCACACGAGTATCAAAACCATCTTCACCAAAGTTTTCAGCATCCTCAAGCACTCGATACCACTCCCAACGCATCCCTTGAGGATCAGCTGACCACACCTTATTTTGCTTA
>NZ_MDTU01000001.1:2556508-2620283 GCF_001720395.1 Piscirickettsia litoralis | reverse complement strand
ATTAATATCTAATTTCCAGATTGAAACTTTTCAGAAAATAAAAAAATATTTTCTTTTTAATAAATCTCTAATTTTTCTAAACCGCCCTAACTGACTTTCTTTACTCGAATTCATATCAGGCTGAGCAGGGTCTTCAAAAGGCCAGTGCTCTTTAACAACAGGACTTGCCACATAAGGACAAATCTCATCCGCACAAAGAGTGATAATATAATCAACTTTGCTAAGATCAATATCAGCAACACTTTTAGAATATTGCTTGGAAATATCAATATTCATTTCTTGCAAAACTTTTATCGCTAGTGGGTGAACTGACGCCGGCTTTGATCCTGCACTTTGCACATTAATATCGCTGCAACCTTTAAAAATATTCTTTGCAATCCCCTCTGCCATTTGACTACGTGCCGAGTTTGCAACACATAAAAACAAAATATTCATAAGATTATTCACCACCTATCACTTTCAACATAAATTATCTTTACAGACCATTTTTAGTTTAACAAGTTGATCTTTATATTGTGCTTCTGAATCCATCGCAGAAGATACAGAAGCAAGTATATTATTCACTTCAACATCTTGGTTTTTTTTCTGTTGATAAATCACCCAACGGCCTTCTTTATAAAAATCTACAAGCTCCAAATCAGACAACATTCGTAAATGTATGGATATTGTCGACTGACTAATTGGCAACAATTGCTCAAACTCACAGACACAAAGCTCACGTTTTTGCAAAAACCATAAAATCAACCGGCGATTTTCATCTGTTAGCGCCTTTAATACTTTGGATAATTTCTTGTTTGTCATAATCATTAGTCCTGGTTATTTAAGTCACTCATTAATGACTAGGCTTAATATAATTTACTTCCGTCTGATCAGGCCTCATAAAAAACTTACTTTTCAACCAAAGAGAAACATTAACCAGGCCAATTAACACTGGCACCTCAACCAGTGGCCCAATCACCCCGACAAATGCTTGATCAGAATGAATTCCAAACACAGCGATAGCAACAGCAATTGCCAACTCAAAGTTATTAGAAGCTGCGGTAAAACTCAACGAAGCTGCTTGCTCATAAGGCGCTTTCACCTTAAAGGACAGATAAAAAGAGATAAAAAACATGAGAGCGAAATAAACCAATAATGGCACAGCGACGTGAATCACCTGTATCGGTAAAGCAATGACATGATCACCTTTCAAAGCAAACATAATAATAATGGTAAATAATAGAGCAAACAACGTCAAAGGCGATATCACCGGAATAAATTTATTTT
Organism: Piscirickettsia litoralis; assembly: GCF_001720395.1. NCBI lineage: Bacteria > Pseudomonadati > Pseudomonadota > Gammaproteobacteria > Thiotrichales > Piscirickettsiaceae > Piscirickettsia > Piscirickettsia litoralis. The sequence goes on along the minus strand of NZ_MDTU01000001.1, from coordinate 2,619,017 downwards.
CGTACCATTCTATGGATTTTAATCGAATTAAAATCACACGACTTAAAAAGCCTAAAATAAAAGGAATACCTAGATAGATAAATACACTCTTTGTTATCTCCAACATTGATAGATGAACAACAGTACTTTTCAAGCCAAACAACCTAGGTAACAAGGTAATAAATAGATAGGCATACGCCGAGTAAAAAATAACGGTAAAAACTGAGTTTAATGCCACCAAGCCGGCACAATACTCTCGGCTACCTCCAGCCAAATCATTCCAAACGATGACCATCGCCACACAACGCGCAATACCGATCAAAATCAGCCCTATCATCAAGCCAGGTTGGTTATGAAAAAAATCAAAGCAAGAATAAACATCAATATCGGACCAATTAGCCAGTTTTGCAGCAAAGAGAGTCTCAACACCCTCTTATTTTTAAAAACTTCAGGAACTTTTCGGTAGTCTACTTTTGCCAGTGGTGGATACATCATCACAATCAAACCAATTGCAATGAGCACATTTGTCGTGCCATATTCGAAATGACTAATAACCTGGCCTGCATGAGGTATAAAATAGTCAACAAGCAAACCTATCGTAATCGCGATAAAAATCCAAGCCGTTAAATAACGGTCCAAAAACCCGAGTCTTTTCAAAACCACCTCTCAACAAATTAAATTGTTATATTTACATGTATCAATATATAAATTTTTTAAAAAAATGTCAATACTCACTTTTAATACCAAAGCACTCTAGCAACATGTAACAACGTACATTAAAAAATTGTTACTCATTGATTTTTATATAAAATAAAAGCAATTAGTATAATCACACACTAATGACAAAGCCTATTTATGCATACAGGAAAGAAAATATCAAAAAACAACCTACTTTTTATGTAGAAAAAAAGTGTTTTTAGCACTATAATAGCCCGACGCTTAATAAAACCTTATACCACAGACGGCCTGGGTTCCCCCGACTGGCAATGTCTTTGTTTTAAGAGAGAATATGTTAAAATATTTTTATATTAAAAGTATTTTTAGTAAAACAGTTTTCTTTACTGCAATTTCAGTATATTTTGCAGCGATAGTCTGTGCCTATGCAAATAAGTTTACCTTTCAACAAGATGACGGCTTAATTAACGATGGCTGGGTTCGCCTTGTCCAACCTAGCTTACCTGTCGGCACCCAAATCGACTCACTCTCCTTAATCGACTCAGGAGATGCGTTATATGTTAATACTCAGTCTGTTGGCAGTTTTCTATGCCAAGGGGATAGCTGCAACCAACTAAAGCACAATCTCCCCCAATTTAATAATTCATCCCACATTAATTTTATTGCAATGACTCAAAAGTCAATATTTAGCAAACTAATCAAAGAACTACCTAATGATGTTCGCATATTTTCAGCACAAATTATTAGCGATGCGAAAAAAATACTCGTAGGCACTCGCTCACACAGTGCCTACCTCTACGATCAAGGCCACTGGCAGCACCTCAGCGCCTCAACACAATCCCCTTCTTTACCTAAAAATTCATGGATTTATACACTTTCAAGCTCAAAAAATGGCGATAAAATACTGATAGGCACCATGAATCATGGCGCTTACCTGTGGCAAAACAATCACTGGCAACACCTGACCATACCCACAAAACAGCCACTGACAAAGCAGAGTTGGATCTACGCGAGCAACATCTCAAAAGATGGCAGCACTATGGTCATCGCAACCCACAATAACGGTGTGTTTCTTTACCAAAATAAACAATGGAAGCATTTAAATAACCCTGATCAATCTGGGCTACTTGCGAATACCCTCGTTAATTCTATTGCTATGTCTGATGATGGCAAAACGATTTTACTAGGCTCTTTATTCGGCGCTTATCTCTACCAACAAGGACGCTGGTCACACGTCCATAAACCACACCACAACTTGAACCTAAAAACAATCACCGCAACTTATGTATCACCCAACGGCAAAACAATGCTAATAGGTACTCAATTAGGCATGATTTATATTCGCCAATTAGGATTATTTGAAAAACAAATCAACTAGCTAAAAATATCAAGCAATCTTTGCCCTCATTAACTTTTTAATCAACTCATGCACCTCATACGGCTCAACCTCGTATTCAGTTGCATAATCAATGGCTAATGCTTGAATAGCATCGTGCGCTCCAGCCCAGATAGCATCAACAGCAATCAATAAACTTTTCTCATGCTCAACTCCTTTCTCTCGCGCCTCTTCAACAAAAGCTAGGCCCTTTTCACGCTCAGTCACCGAAATCTCATTAATCCAGTCTGAGATTGTCCACTCACCAATAGCTTCTTGCGCATCCACCAAAGCGTGATCATCATGTTGAATTGAGATGATCGAATCAACGACATCTCTGAGTTTGTCAATTTCATTCATAAAATTACAACTTCCAAATCAATTTAAAAAAAGAGGGGGGGGAGTAAGTTAAAATAAAAATCAGCTTCAAGTTTAACAGCTTTTAACGTCTTGACAGATATTTTATGCCAGAAATACAAACAACTTGCTGCGCCGAGATAGTCTGACCTTTAAAAAATATATCTTTAGCAATATCGACCATATTATATTTTCCACTCGGACAGACATTACTGATTTTATTCAATAAATTATGGCGATACATATAAACAGTATTCATTTTTAGCTGCAAAGCTTCAGAAATGTCACTTGGCTTTGCCCAATCAAACTGAGCTAACATACACAAAATTTTCATATCCGACGAGCCAAATAATTCACCTTTATAATATGCAGGCTTTAAATTTAAAAAACAGCGATTTTTCACGAGTTGCTCTATGCTAGCATCCGTCTCATTAATCACTCCAACAACTTCCCCTGCATCCATTAAAGGCAATTTATCATTCGTGACTATGGCAAAACACTTTTCAGATGCAATAATGCCTTCACGGCGAATTAATGATTTTTTCCCATTTAAAATATCACGACGATCCTTAAGGGCCTGTGCAATAGCAAATATCTTAGGTGTAATAGTAATAAAATCAAGTGCCTTTTTACCAATGACTTTATTTCTATCAATATTTGAAAATGTAGTATACGCATCATTCAAAAATAAAACTTCACCATTTAAATTTACAATGGAATAAAGCTTGCTAGAGCCAGGTTTTATCATTTAATTTATTCTACCCTCTATAAAGGTCACAGGACCCGGATAAATACTGAGCTTGGCCCATCATTTTGCAAGTAAACCGTCACTGGTTGACGGATGTCTGCTGGAGCCACGCTAGTAAAAACACGACCAGCCCCTCCATTCGCACCCATCGCCGATAATGTCACGACTTGATCTACCCCTTGCTCAGCACTATTGACAACATTGGTAAAGACCATTGCATCAGTTCCACGGCTTGCGAGCTGTAATTCAATATTAGCAACACTATAGGGCACGCCGAAATTATAACTTCTTATTCGCATATATTGGTGAGGCTTTAACCAGACTTTACACTTCCCCCAAGCATTATAATTCTTTACACTGCAACTTGCACTCATCGCCCGACCAAGGTTAATAACAGGAACTTGATCAATCATTGAAGAGTCAACACTCTGTACTCCAGCTTCCGAAGCATGAGAATTTAGAAAATTTTTGCTGGTATTCGTGGACTGTTCTGAAGGCTGCGTGGGGAGAGACAGACTAACCACCTGGCCTGAAATACTATTTTTTGAAATTAATATTAAAACAAAGAAACAAGCAACGCGTTTTGCTCGTTTTTGCAGGCACAATAAATCAGTAAACATGTTTGACTTTACACCCATTTACAGGTAAATTAACTCCAATTTGCGTGGAGATCGTTAAGACAGACGTAGACCTACTCTTAGTAAGCATATCAAACAGTAAAGAATGAATACTAACTAGAGTCTAAAAGTTTGTCAACCCTTGCATGAAAAAATATACGTTTATGCTCTCCATGCGCACAACAACACGCACTATAGAAGGCGCATATCATGGTCCCTGCTAAACTTGTCCTTGAAACGGGTGAAATTTTTCACGGCATCTCGCCTAGCTGGCAACAAGAAACATCCTTTGGTGAGGTTGTTTTCAATACTGGGATGGTCGGCTACCCAGAAACCATGACCGACCCCTCTTATAACGGTCAAATCATCACCTTTACTTACCCACTCATGGGTAACTATGGCGTAAACAACTGTGAAAGCTGGGAGTCAACAAAAATCCACGCCAAAGGCATCGTCGTCTCAGAGCTTTCCCCACATTATGCACGAACTAATGCCGAGCAATCCCTACTGGATTGGTGCAAGAGTGAGAATATTCCTGTGATTGCTAACGTCGACACTCGCGCCCTAACGAAATGCTTGCGTGAAAAAGGGGTGGTTGCCGGGGCCATCACCACCGCCGACGAACTTCCCAAAGCCTTTCCAGATAATAATGCCCGTAATCTTGTCGCCGAAGTCTCGATAAAAGAGCCAGAAACTTTTGGCTCAGGGGACAAGCTTATCATCGCTGTCGATTGCGGCATGAAAGAAAACATCACTCGCGAGCTTAGAAACCTCCCTATTCGAGTTAAGCGTGTTCCTTATAACTATGACTATACCAGCGAGCAGTTCGATGGTGTATTTATCTCTAACGGCCCAGGAAACCCCGCACGTTGCTATGAAACTACAAATATTTTAAAAAAAGCAATGGAGCAAGAGAAACCAATTTTTGGTATTTGCTTAGGCTCGCAATTGATGGGGCTGGCAATTAACGCAACGACCTATAAGCTGCGCTTTGGTCATCGCTCACAAAACCAACCCTGCTTACAAGAAGGCACAGAACGTTGTTTTTTTAACCTCCCAAAAACCACGGCTATGCGATTAATGAAGATTCTCTCCCTAAAGACTGGCGCGTGTCTTTTAGAAATCTAAACGATAACACTGTCCAAGGCATCGAGCACAAAACTAAACCTTTCTTCTCTGTCCAATTTCACCCCGAAGCCGCTCCAGGCCCAGTCGACACTCACTGGCTTTTTAATAAATTCTATCAGCTCATCTGTGAAGGTAACTAAGCATGCAATCAATTAAAAAAGTACTTTTGTTAGGTTCAGGTGGTCTGCGCATCAGCCAAGCAGGTGAGTTTGACTACTCAGGCTCCCAAGCAATTAAAGCTCTCAAAGAAGAAAATATTGAAGTTATCCTGGTCAATCCAAATATCGCCACAGTACAAACTGATGAGCATATGGCTGACCGCGTTTACTTGCAGCCTTTAAATGAAGCAACTGTCACAAAAATCATTGAAAAAGAACAACCCGATGCAATTTTACTCGGCTTTGGCGGACAAACCGCACTTAATTTAGGATTACGCCTGGAAGAGACTGGCATACTAACCAAACATAATGTCAAAGTGCTTGGCTCTTCAGTCGAAACCATTCGCAATGCCGAAGACCGTGACTTATTTAAAAATAAACTCGACGAAATTGGCGTTAAAACTGCAAAAAGTATTGCAGTTACCAACGCTGAAGATGCTCTAAAAGCCGCTGACTCCATTGGCTATCCAATCATGATGCGTGCCGGTTTTTCTTTAGGGGGCTTAGGTTCAGGCGTTGTTCACAGCAAAGAAGAGTTAGAAAAACGTGTTAGCGAAGTCTTTAGCGTTGCCCACCAAATACTTATTGAAGAAAATTTAATCGGTTGGAGTGAGTTTGAATACGAAATTGTCCGTGATTCTGCTAAAAACGCATTGACCATTTGCAACATGGAAAACTTCGATCCCATGGGTATCCATACTGGTGAGAGCATCGTTGTTTCTCCATCACAATCACTCAATAATACTGAATATCATTTTTTACGTGAAATCGCCATTAAAGTTGCACATCATTTTAATATCATCGGTGAGTGTAATATTCAATATGCCTTTAATCTAGAAACCGGTGAATATCGTGTGATTGAGATTAATCCACGTTTATCTCGTTCGAGTGCACTCGCTTCAAAAGCGACGGGTTATCCACTTGCTTTTATCGCTACTAAACTGGCACTTGGCTATAAGCTTTATGAGCTAAAAAATAGCATCACTAAGAAAACTTGTGCCTTTTTTGAACCCGCGCTGGATTATATCGTCGTTAAAATTCCACGTTGGGATACACACAAGCTGAAAAAAGCTGAGCGACGCATTGGCACAGAAATGAAAAGTGTTGGTGAAGTCATGGCCATCGGCCGCTCTTTCCCAGAAGCGCTACAAAAAGCCATCGGTATGCTTAATATCGGCGCATCTTGCTTAAGTGACTATCCACACCCAATCGACAATATAGAAAACGAAATTGAATACGCGACAGATCGCCGTATTTTTGCCTTATATCGCTACTTATTACAAGGCAACACCGTTGAACAAGCTAACAAGCTTTCTAATATTGATCCTTGGTTCTTGCATCATTTGCACGCTATGGCTCAAACAGAGCTTGCAATTAAAAACCAGCAGCTGACCCCTGAACGATTGGTTGACGCCAAACGCAAAGGCTTTTCAGACAAAGCCATTGCTTGCCTAAGTGACTCAGACGAGAATACTATCAGGCAACAACGTATTAGCTTAAATATCACCCCAGTGGTCAAACAAATTGATACACTCGCAGGCGAATTCAATGCAAAGACGAATTATCTTTATCTGACTTACCACGGTGATCAACATGATATTCGTCCATCTCAAACCCCTGCAACGATTATTCTTGGGTCTGGTCCTTACAGCATCGGCTCCTCGGTTGAATTCGACTGGTGCGGTGTGACTACGGCAAGAACGTTAAAGCAACTTGATGAACGCCCGATTATTATCAACTCAAATCCAGAAACCGTCTCTACCGATTATGATGAATCTGATCGCCTTTATTTTGAACAGCTCACTTTTGAACGCGTGCAAGACATCGCCGACTTTGAGAATCATCATGGGCTTGTCGTTGCTATGGGTGGACAAGTAGCTAATAACCTTGTCAATCCATTGGATAAAGCCGGTTATAAACTATTAGGCACGCCGGCTCAATATATTAACCAAGCAGAAAACCGTGAATTATTCTCATCATTACTCAATGAGTTAAACATTGACCAACCTGCTTGGCATGCGGCAACCAGCCTTGAAGGCGCAAAAGCCTTTGCTGAAGACGTTGGCTACCCCGTTTTGATTCGCCCTTCTTTCGTTCTTTCAGGGGCCGCCATGAATGTCGTCTTCTCTGAAGATGAAATGGAAAAATACTTAAAAGAAGCATCGACAGTGTCTCCGGATCACCCTGTTGTTCTTTCCCAGTTTATTCAAGAAGGTAAAGAGCTAGAAATGGATGGTGTTGCAATGAATGGTGAGATTATTATTGAAGCCATCTCAGAGCATATCGAAAACGCCGGAGTCCACTCCGGTGATGCAACGATAGTATTGCCTCCACAAAAGCTTTATCTCGAAACCATTCGTCGTACGAAAAAAAGTTACACGTAAAATTGTCAAAGCACTGAATATTACCGGACCCTTTAATATCCAGTTTATTGCAAAAAACAATGAGATTCGCGTGATTGAGTGTAACTTGCGTGCTTCTCGCTCCTTCCCTTTTGTCTCTAAAGTGACAAATCATAACTTCATTGAAATTGCGACGAAAGCAATCATGGGGATTCGAGAAACAGGACCATTTAATACCCTCGATTTAGATTACGTCGGCGTAAAAAGTCCGCAGTTTTCATACAGTCGCCTAAAAGGGGCTAACCCAGTCCCCCACGTTGAAATGGCATCTACTGGAGAGGTTGCCTGTCTTGGTGAAGACTTAAACGATGCATTTTTCCAGTCTTGGCAAGCAACAGAAATGTCAGTGCCAGAGAAAAAAATCTTCTTAAGCATCGGCGGCAGCCGTAAGCCGCGTTTACTTGAAGAAATCACCGAATTACACAAGCTGGGCTGGGAGCTGTATACCACGGCAGGCACTCATGAATTTCTTGCCCAAAATGGCATCCCCTCACAATGCGTGAATAAAGCCAGCGAAGGGGGAGAGCCTAATGCAACAACAGTCATCAAAGACCGCAAAGTTAGCTTGATTATTAACCTACCTCAAGGTACACGCAGTAGTACCTCCAGCCAAGTCACTGACGGCTTTCGCCTACGCCGCTTAGCCATTGACCATAACATTCCACTAGTCACCAACCTACAAGCAGCACAGTTAATTTTGCAATGTTTAGCAGAGTTGCATGACAAAGAGGTTTATGCAAAATCTTGGCAAGAGTTTGTGCAAAATTAAGATAGAGTGAGAGGTTAAAAGCCTCTCTTTTTTTATCGACTCTCTTCGCTGTCTTTATTAGGAGCCTGCACATACAATGACACACTCTCTCTATCAACAGCATCTTATCAGCATACAAGATCTAAATCGTGAGAACATCGACCTTATTATCAAAACCGCACTAGAATTTAAAAAACATAACAGCCATAAAAAACTGAGTCAGTTGCTCAATAATCGAATAATTGCCTCTTGTTTTTATGAACCTTCTACACGTACTCGCCTCTCATTTGAAGCTGCTGCCTTAAAGCTCGGTGCTAAAGTCATTGGCTTTTCAGAAGCAGGCAATACTTCAACAGCTAAAGGTGAAACGCTTGAAGATAGCATGCAAATTATTTCTTTATATGCCGATGCTATTATCTTGCGCCACCCTGAAGCAGGTGCAGCAAAGCGCGCAACAACAGTCAGCCACTCAGCACCTATTTTAAATGCGGGTGATGGCAGCAATCAACACCCAACTCAAGCATTGCTTGATTTAGTCACTATCGTTGAAAAGCATAATACGCTTGATGGCTTGCATATTGGCTTTAGCGGTGACTTAAAATATGGCCGCACTGTACACTCTCTAGTTGAGGCCTTGACCTACCACACACCTGCCTGCTTATATTTTATTAGTGATGATAGCTTACAAATTCCAGATTATTTAATTAAACTTCTTGAAAAAAATAAGATTAATTACAAAAAATCTAATTTCTTATCAGAGTATTTAGAGAATTTAGATGTTATCTATATGACACGCTTGCAAAAAGAGCGTTTTAATAATAACCAAAATATAGACAACTACCCTACTGATTTATGTTTGACAGCCGATAAGCTAAATAATAAAGTAAAAGAGCGACTGCAAATTTTACATCCTCTGCCCCGCGGTAATGAAATTGATATTGCTGTTGATCAAACGCCTTATGCTAGTTACTTTAATCAGGCTGAAAACGGCCTCTATACACGCCAAGCTTTGCTGGCACTCGCTCTAACTGAAAACATCCCAACACTTTAACTTTATTAATTATATATTATAAGGAGAAATTTAACATGAATAAACAACAATTAATCACTGAGCTTAAAAAAATTGAAGCCGTCCAATACGGTGAGTTTACGCTTAAAAGTGGCGAAAAATCCAATGTTTATGCAGATTTGCGTCGCATTATTTCCTTTCCCGAAACATTAAAGCTTATCAGTGCAGCATTTGCCGAAATGGTAAAAGAAATCAATCCGGAGTTGATCTGCGGTGTACCTTATGCCGCATTACCCCTTGCCAGCGCATTGTCACTCGATACCAACATCCCTATGATCATGTACCGTAAAGAAACCAAAGCTTATGGCACGAAAAAACAAATCGAAGGCGTTTTCTCAGCTAATCAAAGCTGTGTGATTATTGAAGACGTTGTTACCTCTGGTGGCAGTATTTTAACGACTGCAGAATGCTTGAAAGAACATGGTTTAAACATAGAGCACGTCTTTACCATTGTTAATCGTGAACAAGGTGGTGCCGAAAAACTGCGTGAACAAGGCTACCAATTACATAGTCTACTCACTTTATCCGACTTAACCTCAGAGGGTAAAAATGTATGAATTACTTAGAGCGCGCCAGACAGGCAGATAATAAAATATCCAAAAAATTACTTACATTAATGGCTGAGAAGCAAACAAACTTATCATTATCCGCCGATGTAACCTCTGCCGCTGAGCTTATTAAACTGGCCGATGAAATCGGCCCTGAAATTTGCTTACTTAAAACACATATTGACATTATCGAAGATTTCACACCTGAACTCACTAAAAAGCTCAAAGAGCTTGCTGATCAACACCAGTTTTTAATTTTTGAGGACCGAAAATTTGCTGATATTGGCAATACAGTTCATAAGCAATTTACCGCTGGAATTTATAATATCTCCTCTTGGGCAGATATTATCAATGCCCACACCCTCCCCGGCCCAGGCATTATCGATGGCTTAAAAAAATTCCATTGACCTTGAAAAAGTAGGCTTATTATTACTTGCGCAAATGAGTTCAGCGGGTAATTTGCTTAAAGCTGATTACACTCAAACAACAATCAACCTTGCTAAAGAAAATAGTGACTTTGTTATGGGCTTTATTTCTCGTGAGAAACTCAGTAATAAGCCAGGTATGATTCATATGACTCCAGGCGTTCAATTAAAAGAAGGCCAAGATACTTTAGGCCAGCGTTACCTCACTCCTGATCATGTCATTAACGAGCTAGGCAATGACATTATCATCGTCGGTCGTGGTATTTATAAAGATGATGACCCATTAAAAGCCGCTCAAGCCTATCGCCAAGCAGGCTGGCAAGCCTACCTAAAACGCTCATAATACTCACTCGGCCGAACTCTCTTCTTTGAACAATAAAAAAGGCTCTATTAGAGCCTTTTATTTTAAAATGTGATTAATCCCATATTATTACTTTTTCTTTTTATTAAAAATAATTTTATCTCCATCAAGCTCTACATCAATTGTATCACCCGGCACAAAGTCTCCTTCGAGGATATTTTCTGCCAGTGGATTTTCAATTAGATTTTGAATCGCCCGTTTCAAGGGTCGTGCTCCATAGACAGGATCATAACCACGCTCTGTCACTAAATTCATCGCCGCATCACTGACTTCAAAACCCAGCTCTTTGTCTTTTAGGCGCACACCTAGCTTTTTCAATTGGATCTCGGCAATCTTAGCGATATTATCCTGACTTAAACCATGGAAAACAACAGACTCATCAATTCGATTGATGAATTCCGGTCTAAAGTGCTGGCTAACGACACCCATGACAGCCGAGCGCATCTCATCATAACTTAACTCAGCACCGGCAGACTGAATCACATCAGACCCTAAATTCGACGTCATAATGACAACGGTATTACGAAAATCGACGGTGCGCCCTTGGCTGTCGGTTAAACGGCCATCATCCAGAACTTGCAGTAACAAATTAAAGACATCCGGATGGGCTTTTTCCACTTCATCAAACAAAATAACAGAATACGGGCGTCTACGCACTTGCTCAGTTAAATGGCCACCTTCCTCATAACCCACATATCCTGGAGGTGCCCCAACTAAGCGGGCCACCGCATGTTTTTCCATATACTCTGACATATCAATGCGAATCATCGCCTCAGAGGTATCAAACAAGAAGCGAGCTAATGCCTTAGATAATTCAGTTTTACCAACTCCAGTCGGCCCTAAGAACAAGAAAGAACCAATCGGACGCGATGGGTCAGATAAACCAGCACGCGAGCGACGAATTGCATTCGACACGGCGGTGACCGCCTCACTTTGGCCGATTACTTGATCATGCAAGACTTCTTCCATTTTCAATAATTTTTCACGTTCACTACGCATCATTCGCGTCACCGGAATCCCCGTCCATTTTGAAATAACTTCGGCGATTTGCTCATCGGTCACACTCGAACGCACAAGTTTTTTCTCATCACCGGTAACCGATGTTTCTGCTGCCTTTAATTGTTTTTCTAAATCAGGAATTTTGCCATATTGTAATTCAGCCATTTTGCCTAAATCACCGGTACGATTCGCTGCATCTAAATCTAAACGTGCTTGTTCTAATTCAGATTTTAAATGCTGAGTCCCCTGCAAAGATGCCTTTTCTGCCTGCCAAACATCATTTAAATCTGCATATTCTTTTTCAAGTTTAGTGACTTCTTGATTTAAATTATGTAAACGCTTTAATGATGCACTATCGGTTTCTTTTTTCAGCGCTTCGCCTTCAATTTTTAATTGAATTAAACGACGATCAAGTTTGTCCATCGCCTCGGGTTTAGAGTCGATTTCCATACGAATCCGACTACCAGCCTCATCAATTAAATCAATGGCTTTATCCGGCAAGTTACGGTCAGTAATATAGCGGTGTGATAAATTCGCCGCGGCAACAATCGCCGGGTCGGTAATTTGTACCCCGTGATGCACCTCATAACGCTCTTTTAAACCGCGTAAAATCGCAATGGTGTCTTCGACCGTCGGTTCAGTGACCAGTACTTTTTGAAAACGGCGCTCTAAAGCGGGGTCTTTTTCTATGTATTGGCGATATTCATCGAGCGTCGTCGCACCCACACAATGCAACTCACCACGCGCTAATGCAGGCTTTAACATATTTCCAGCATCCATCGCTCCATCGGCCTTACCTGCACCAACCACGGTGTGTAGCTCATCAATAAATAAGATGACCTGACCTTCTTGCTTAGATAATTCGTTTAAAACCGCTTTTAAGCGCTCTTCAAACTCGCCACGGAATTTCGCACCGGCAACCAAAGCGCCCATATCCAAAGCCAAGATTTTCTTATTTTTCAACCCCTCAGGGACTTCACCATTGACAATACGCTGCGCAAGACCTTCAACAATAGCCGTCTTACCCACCCCCGGCTCACCGATTAATACAGGGTTATTCTTAGTCCGACGTTGCAAGACCTGAATCGTCCGGCGAATCTCATCATCACGACCAATCACCGGATCAATTTTTCCCGCCTCAGCCCGTTCTGTTAAATCAATAGTATATTTATCAAGTGACTGACGATTTTCCTCAGCAGACTGATCATTCACATTCTGCCCACCACGCACGCTCTCGATCGCCGCCTCGACCTTCTTAGCATTCGCACCCGCGCTCTTATACAAGCGCCCAAGCTCCCCCTTATCTTCAAAAACGGCTAACGCAAATAACTCGCTAGAAATATATTGATCATCACGCTTTTGCGCATATTTATCCGTTAAATTCAATAAGCGTGATAAATCATTTGACACGTGAACTTGACCACTATGGTCTACAACCTGTGGCAAACGCTCTAACAGGCCATTTATCCCTTGCTCTAATTGATTAGTATCTACGCCCGCATTTTGCAAAATCGGCTTGACTGCGCCACCTTGCTGATCGAGTAATGCCTTTAATAAATGCGCCGGCTCTATGAAGTTATGATCTTGCCCCAATGCTAAAGACTGCGCATCAGCGATTGCAACTTGAAACTGATTTGTCAATCGATCCATTCTCATTGTATCTACCCCCTTTAAATTCATGCTTGCTTTAATATATTGGGACTAAGTTAGCAATCTCAAGGGGACAAACAAAAATCAAACAAAATACCTAAAGCACTTCAAGCTCAGCCAACACCCTAGCAAACAAAATTCAATCATTCTTAATTTAAAGTAAAAAAGCCACAATTAATGTGGCTTTCACGATATTTAAGTTGAACTACTATTTTCCCGCTAAGACGTATGCTTATTCCAAAACTCTTTAGTCGAACTCCAAGCACTATTGGCAGCTTTTGAAGTCGCATCCACCGCTTTATTCGCAACAGATTCAAGCTGACATTTTGTCGAAGACTGGCAGTATGTTGCAAGCTGCTCGGAGTCTTTCTGACGCTTGTCAAAATTACTTTGATAAATCCCTGCGATTTCCGGGTTACGCATAATGAGGATATTCCCTGCATCTTGGGTCTCTGCTGCTTTTGTAAAAGCAAAATTACCGGTGATCACCGTTTTATTATCAATTAATATGACCTTGTTATAGGCAACTGCTGGCTTATAATCGATTAAGAAAGGAACTTTATTTTTAGTTAATAATGAAACTACGCTATTACGACTATTAACATTGACCTTATCTAACAACACTTTCACTTTAACTCCACGCTTTTGCGCAGCAACCAATGCATCAGCAATCGGCTGTGAGGTGAAATTTTCGGCTTGTACGTCAATTGATTGTGTTGCCTCAGCAATTGTTTTTACAATCAAATTGCCACATTGACCACTGGGCGTAAAACAAACATCTGCAGCCACATTCTGACTGCCATTCACTGCCCAAGCAGAAGACATCAATAACAAACTTACTCCCGTGCTTATCAGCAATTTTTTCATTGTCTTACCACCTTCACTATCGTCAATTTATTCTACATTCTAATGATCAGTCATTAGCAGAATCTTAAAATTCTAATTTAGCCCAACACAATATAGCATTCATCCCAGTAATTCAAAAATAGTCCTTTGAATTAAAAAAATTTTATAGTAACACTCAACCTTGCTTTTTCCTTGCCGATACAATTAACAATGAAGATCAACTCAAGGATTGAGTGATGGCACGATATAGCAAGTCAACCTACTTTAACATTTTAACCTTATTAATCAGCACAATAGGCATAAGCTTATCGAGCTACGCTGCGGGCAACTCCGTAATTGATAAGGTCAATAATAATATTCAGGCAAACATTGCAGGGTTGCATATGAACTACAAAGAAACACTCAACGGCAGTATCTTCAATGAAGAGCAAGGCACTGTTCCAGGCATTGATCTCTCTTTAAGCAAAACAGTAGAAAATGTTTACCTTCATGCTAATGTAAGCTTATATTCCGGTGAATACACTTATGATGGCGGATACAGCAGTGGAGGCGCGACCGTTCCTTTTAGCTTCAACCATAATCGTCCTCTTTATAACCTGTCAGGAAAACTAGGATATCGAATCAAGATGAGCTCGCACTTGCACCTCACGCCCTATGGTGAGTTTGGGTATTATCAATGGGATCGACACCTTATTGCCCCTCCTGTCTCTGGAGGGATTGCCATTGATGAGATTTATAGGCATTACTTCGCTGGCATAGGCGTAAAAATTGATATACAAATTGGTTCACGCTTCGTACTTTCTCCACATATTAGCGCGGGGTCTACCTTGAACCCAGTGATGGATTTCAGTGCCGTAGAGCCTGCCACTCATGTTGAAGATACTCTAGCGCTCGGCCAAAAACCTTATTATCAATTTGGTCTTGATGCAATGTATTTCATTTCTAACCACTTTAGCATTACCGGTTTTATCCGCTACAAGAGCTTCGAATATGGTGAAAGTTCAACCACCGTCGTTACTCTCGCCCCATCAACCCTAGCACTGGCCGCCGAACCTGACAGTGTCACTCGTCTGCTCACATTCGGTATCGGTGCTTCTTATAATTTCTAAAAAGGGCAAAGCAGCAGATTTGTGCTTTTGACCCATATTTAGTAGGAGTGCCCAGAGCCTAAAAAGCACCTAAATATTGCTGTAGTTTTCCCATTACCAAACTTGCATTCCTAAGGTATAGATAAACTACTTTCGTAAGAAAGTAAATTTCGAAGAGGACTGCACTCCACAGGAAGCAAGTCCCATGACTTTTAGTTTGCGGTTAAAGGATTTAAAAATATGGCTATACCTACAGAGTTAAAATATCTAGTTGCTGACAAAATTGACGGGATTAAAGAAGATATTCAAAATAAACTTAACAATGAAAAACGGAGATGGAAATCAACGAAAGACAAAAGGAGTATGCGAATTCACTTACTAGAAAGGATGAAATGGGAGATTTTAAAAGTAAAGGACTTTGATAGCGTCCAATCTTTAAAAGATTTTCTAACGCAATGGAGTGATAAACTTCATAATTCATTAGGAAGAGGCACAACAATTAGAAATTTTTTAACGAAAATAAAAGTGGAAATATTTTTAGCGCAATTATAAATTTTGATACAAAAAGACCACCATGAAAAATACACAATCTTCATATGTCTCATTTCCTCGTTATCGTAATTCTAAATCTCACAAGCAAGCAGTAACAATTTTCCTAGATCTAGATCAGTCATTAAGCGAAAGTCCTCAAGAAAACTATTTAAGTTTATCTTCTGATCTTTAAACTATGTAATTCATATGTATCGTTTCAATTAAAATGAACCACTCTTTACGAAAAAAAGAAAAATGTGGTATATATGCATCGGCACTGGAGTATTTCCAGGCCGACTCTATGTATGAGCTAAGATATGTAATTCATAGGCATTGTTTCAATTTAGTATTTAAGAGTTGCATATTTTGTCGCCTTGCATGCTTTAGACAAACATCATACCGCATACCCAAGGATCGTCCATATAACAAACAGTAATCAATATTTTTTAAATATCAACTGACTGCAAATATTCAGGAATTAAAACATTCCAGTTAAATTTTTTAATTATTTTTTCGCATAGACATTGCGCAGCCTCAGGCTCTCCATGTGTAATATAAACTTTCTTTGGTGCTTTCTTAAAATTACTCAGCCAGAACAATATTTCATTGTAGTCTGCATGAGCCGATAAATTGCTAAGATTCACCACCCTCGCTTTTATGAGGTGCATATCACCATGAATTTTAATTTTACTCTCTCCTTTAACCATCCTATCGCCACGAGTTCCGCCCGCCTGATAGCCTGCAAATAAAATTGTATTGCGGTGATCGCCGACTAGACTTTTTAAGTGGTGTAATACACGTCCGCCACTTGCCATCCCACTAGCAGAAATAATAATTTTTGGCATAGGGGATAAATTGATGCTTTTTGATTCCTCAATCGTCGTGACATATCTAGCTATATTACAAACAGCTTGGCATGATTTTTTCATCAAGCTTATGCTCATTTTTAAACTGATCAAGCAATTTGGTTGCATTAATAGCCATAGGGCTATCAAGAAATACTGGAATATGAGTAAACTCACCAGCTTCTTTTAATTTATAAATATAGTAAAGAATTGACTGAGTCCGACCTACGGCAAACGCAGGAATTAGTATACTGCCGCCTCTAGCAATAGTTTTAGTTATAATTTCACCAATCTCTAAAGCTGGATCAGTTAGACTATGTAGTCTATCGCCGTAAGTCGATTCTATTAATAAATAGTCAGTTTGTTGCAACCTTGCTGGCGAATGCATAATGGGATCACTACTTCGTCCTAAGTCACCCGAAAAAGTTACTGTATCCTGATCATTTGACAAGCTAATAAAAGCTGACCCAAGAATGTGCCCTGAGCGAGACAATGTAAAATGTAATTCATCAGTTATATACTGCGGCTTACCAAAACTAACTGTGTGAAAAAAATTAAGTGAATGTTCGGCTTCGTCTTTTGTATACAATGGCAGCGCAACCTTATGCTTGGTATATCCATATTTATTTGCTCGTCTAGCATCTTCTTCTTGCAGATAACCGCTATCTGGCAATAATATGCGACAGAGGCTAAATGTTGCTTCAGAGCAATAAATTTTCCCATTGAACCCTTGTTTTACTAAAAGAGGAATATAGCCACTGTGATCAATATGTGCATGAGTCAATATGACCGCATCAAGCTGTGAAGCATCAAAGGGTAGAGGCTCCCAGTTTTTAAGACGTAGTTTTTTATATCCTTGAAATAGTCCACAATCCACCAGAATTCTAGTCCGCTCCTCTTCAATGAGATACTTTGAACCAGTTACTGTTCCTGTAGCGCCCAGAAATGTTAATTTCATCATATCTCCAAATGATATGAGTAATATATATACATATTATTCTCAATGAAAAAGAAAAAGCTAGGAGCCTTATTGCTCTCTACATGCCTCAAGCAAATTAATTTATTCACCCCTTTAATAGTACTCCCATCACAAACTCCCTTCTCTTTACTACAATAAGCAATTAAACCAAATTTAATCCGACAGTCGCCCACTCTGTTGTTTTTGGAGTCAGCATAGCAGCAACATGTGCTTTTATATTGCCTGTCGCAACATCTCCTAATGCCCTAGCCTACAGCACCGGACAGGTTCAGCAAACCCAAATGATTAAAGCCTGGCTATTACTAAATTTAGCAGCTATTCCAGCTTCATGGCTACTGGTCACACTTCTCACTTAATCATGATGTCAATGAAATAAAGGCGTATAATCAAATGAGAGAGGTTTGAGATATGCAATACCGACATATACTTTTTGCAACAGACATTGACGATGGTAGTCTTCATAATGTGAGAAAAGCCTTAGATTTATCACGTGCCCTAAGTGATAAATTTAGTCTACTTCATGTTGCACCAGATTCAATAAGCGACTTAGCGATGGGAAGCGCTAAACTTTATGAAGAAATTTTGGACACATCGAAAGCAGAAATAATGAAAATAGCTAAAGCGCTTGGCATACCAAAAAGTGATCAATACGTGATAGAGGGAAGTCCTAAAGAAGTAATTTTAATGTTTGCAGAAAAAGCCAATATAGACTTAATTATACTTAACAGTCATCGACATAACTGGCTAGAGATGTTAGGAGCAACAACAAATTACGTTGTTAATAAAGCTCAGTGTGATGTGTTAATCATTGATAACGATAAAAACCAAAAATAGCCAATATCACTCTATTCTATTGGCAATATTAGGAGTAATGTATGAGCAATGAACTTGCTTTTAAAAAAATAGACAGAGCTAAGCCTGCAGTCGAAAACGTAGTGCTTAAAGCCATTGGAAAAGGCAAAAAACTGGTACAGTTATCCATAACAAAAGATGGTTTACTAGAGTTGAACGCTTTTTTTGCACCCGCCAAATGCTAATGATAATGAAAAATCAGACGAAGATAACCTAAAATTTTACCCATTAGGTGACGAACCCCTTGGAGAAGTTGGTTGTTATACATCTGAGTTAGAGCCAATAGACTCGCATGTTAATCATATTGAAATAACTGAAAAAACTGATTAAGAGTCTTAAATCAATGATTAACCCTTAACTTGCTCTCTTACTGCTAATTTTAACTTTTGTTGGCTGATGCTTATCATTTATGCTAAAAAATATAATATCTGCAGTTATAATAGGTATTTAAAATATGAAAAAAAAGTAAGATTATTGAAGATATTATGACCTCTCCGGCAATAACAACAACCAAGGATACACCAATCGAGAGGATATATGATTTTTTTGAAAGAAAAAAAATTCAGCCATTTAGTTGTAATGGATGCAGGTAATATTGCCGGCGTAATCTCCGACCGCGATATACTTAACGCTCTTGGAGCAACCGATAGTAAGGAAAAGTGTGCAAGCGAGATTATGACAAGCGATCCTATTTGTGTATCCGAAAAAACCTCAATTTATAAATCCATTCAGCTCATGTTAGAACACAACATTTCATGTTTACCCGTAACAAATAAAGAAAATAATTTAAGCGGATTAGTCAGCCTAAAAAACTTACTTCAACAATTTATGAAAGAACTTAAAGGTCTTGAAAGTGAAGGTTCTATCGACTTTAGGTTTTTAAAGTAAAATAACGGCATAATCAATTGACATACAACTTTATTTGTATGCGATTACATTACCTAAAAGAAAGTATTATCGCTTATAGACTTTAAAATACGGCGATGTTCAACCCCTTCTTCAAGACTTCTGTCAGCAGTCTCAATTCAGTCATCTTCTAACTTACACTTTACTCTAGATCAATTTATCCGTAGAATGGTCCGCCCAAATTGACTTTATAGAGGGCAACTCGTGATAAATACTCTACGTCAACATGCCATCACCGCCGCAAATCGCGCTTATTCTCCTTATTCAGAAGCCAAAGTCGGTAGCGCTGTTCTTACCACAAACGACCAAATCTACAGCGGCTGCAATATAGAAAACAGTAGTTTTGGTGCAACAATTTGTGCCGAACGCTCAGCCATCGCTCAAATGATTAGCAAGCAAGGCAAAGCACATATCGACAAAGTCTATATTTACACTCGCGCCGGCTGGCCCCCCTGTGGTCTGTGTCGTCAAGTGATTAGTGAATTTGCAACACCGAGCACAGAAATCATCATCGGCAATGAAGAAGGTGAAGAAAAACACCTGCCCTTTAGTGACTTATTTCCATTGGGCTATACCGCCGAAGAGTATCAAAAAAATAAAACCATATAGTAAAACAAAAAGGGGGATTTTAAAGCCCCCCTTTTTATAAAATTAAGCCTATTTTTCAATCAGCAACGTGATAAGTCGGATCCTCTAAGACATTCACTTCAACTTTATTTTTGGCCTTAGACAATAAAGCTCGGCAGTCTGGACTTAAGTGCTTTAGGTGTAAAGTTTTGCCTGCCGCATCATAGCGCTCGGCTAGCTGATTAATCGCTTCTAGTGCAGAATGATCACAGACACGCGAATTATCAAAATCAACAATCACATCTTGTGGGTCTTCGTTTGGAGTAAATAGTGCTTTAAAACTCGATACCGATGCGAAAAATAATGGTCCTTCTAGCTGATAAACTTTACTGCCTGATTCATTAATATAGGTTTTAGAGTGAGTATGCTTGGCACTTTTCCAAGCAAAAGCCAAAGCGGCAACGATCACCCCGACAATCACCGCTGTTGCCAAATTGGTAAAAACCGTCACTGCTGAAACTAAAATTAATACAAAGGCATCGATTTTCGGGATTCTATGCAAAATACGAAAGCTCGACCACTCAAAGGTTCCAATCACCACCATAAACATAATACCGACTAGAGCCGCCAGTGGAATCTGAGCAATCAAGGGAGAAGCACCAAGAATAATTGCTAACAGCCCTAAACCTGCAACAATTCCTGACAAACGACGACGCGCACCAGAGCTAACATTAATCATACTCTGACCGATCATCGCACAGCCCCCCATACCGCCAAAAAAACCACAGGTTACATTTGCCACACCTTGAGCGACACACTCACGGTTTTCCTGCCCACGCGTTTCGGTTAACTCATCAATTAAAGATAAAGTCATTAGAGATTCAGTGAGGCCGACAATCGCTAGAATTACCGCATAAGGCAGACAGATTTTAATCGTCTCCCAACTGAGCACCACATCCGGCACATGAAACTTAGGAAAGCCCCCTGCCGTCGAGGCTAAATCACCGACAGTGCGTGTATCCAAGCCGAAAATATGCACAATGGCTGTAATCACTAAAATCGCAGCCAGCGCAGAAGGCAATAAGCGTGTGATTTTTGGCAAAAAGTGCACAATCAGCATCGTCACGGCAACTAAAGCTAACATGACATAAAGCGAGCTACCACTGACCCATTGCATAATATCATTCGCACCTTTAAACTGAAATTGGTGCAATTGTGCTAAGAAAATAACAATGGCAAGGCCATTAACAAAACCAAACATCACCGGCTGTGGCAACATACGCACAACCCGCCCTAAACGGAACACACCGACTAAAATCTCCAAAATTCCAGTCATAATAATGGTTACAAAGAGGTATTGCAGTCCTTGCCATCCAGGATATTGTGCAACGAGGCTAACAATGACCACCGCCATAGAGCCTGTCGCCCCAGAGATCATGCCAGGTCGTCCCCCTAAAACAGCCGCTAACGTACACATGATAAACGCAGCATATAAGCCCACTAAGGGTGCAACATGAGCAACTAGAGAAAAGGCGACGGCCTCCGGTACTAAAGCCATTGCCACAGTAATTCCGGACAATAACTCATCTTTTACACTCGCAGTTTTGCGCTTAATCAGCCCTAACATATTTAGGTCCCTTTTTTATCAATGGGTTAGTTCAGTGAAATCAAGAGTTCGAGAAAATTCGACCGCTTATCATACTATTGTGCAGCGCAATCGTCAAAATCCAGATTGATCAAAGCGCTGCCAGGGCAATCCCTAAAATAGCCAATACTTTCTGATCACGTTTAACCAAAATTAATTTATTGCGCTGCCAAGGTGGAATATGGCACTCTTGCAAAAACTTTTTTAAAGGCTGAGAATGGTTGCGTCCTTGGGGGTGAAAGCGCTCACCGCCCTGACGATAGCCTATCGTCACGCCCTGCCAATCCCAGTCGCCTAAATTAACGCCTAAATGAATAAGATCCTGATTCGAGATAACTTGTCCGCTTTTCAGTGTTAACTTTTCACCCTGCCACGGCTGATCTTGCATATTTATATTCGCATTATTCATGGCATCAAGCTTGATCTGGTCCAATAAATATAGCTGGTGACGATAGCGCCTCAATGACCAGTTTCCCCACTTTATTTCAGGTTCAGCATCGATCTTAGCCGCACACACATCGGTGAGCATATGTTCTAGTTTCACTTCACTCGGCATCAAGACCTGGCAACTCGAAAGCCAAGCGCGCAGCAACGCTTTTTGACGTATCACCGAATAGTGATTAAAACCGGTGAGATCAAAACATAAATCCAGACTACTATTCCCTGTCACTCCATGTTTTTTTAAGTCTTGCTCCAGATAATCAGCGAGCAAAGCCTCTTGCTCCGCACATAAACGGGCGCTACGACGGACTGTTTCATGTAATGCTGGATAACGCTGGTTTAACTTAGGCAAAATTTGATGACGCAAAAAATTACGTTCAAATTTTAAATCATCATTCGAATCATCATGCAGCCAATCTAGTTTATAATCACGTGCATAATGATCGATATCAGCTTGTGTGATTTTTAAAAACGGTCGCAATAATAGTCCATCATCACCGAAACTCATCTCTTTGGCCATCGCAGCTAAACCGCGTGGTCCTGCGCCTCGAAATAGCTGCAATAAAACAGTCTCAACCTGATCATCACTATGCTGACCTAATAACAAAACATCATTTTGTGTCATTAAGTTTTGAAAAACAGCATAGCGAGCTTTGCGTGCAGCCGCTTCTACACCCAAAGAAAAGTCAGTTAAGCTCACTTTTTCACAAATAAAATGAATACCATATTGCTCACAAAGCTTTTGGCAATGCATCGCCCAGCCATCGGCTTTTTTATTCAAGCCATGATGAATATGAACCACCGTTAATTTATCAGTAAGCGTATGTTTTGGGTAGCGTGCTGAGAGTTGAATGAAAGCAGTTAAAAGCACACGTGAATCAATGCCACCACTCAAGCCTAAATACAAATGCCGCGCTAAAATGAGACGCGGCAGACAGATGTTCATTGCCCGAATCACTGCATTCGCAGCAATAGGGCTTGTTGCTTGATCAGTTTTGTGTTTCAAAGGTTCCACAACGCATAAAGCGCTGGTAACGCTCTTCGAGCACATCCTCTATCGGCTGTGCCTTTAAACGTTCGATATGACGGGATAAGCTTTCACGGATATTATCACTCATCGCATTAAGATCACGATGTGCGCCCCCTAAAGGCTCAGGGATAATTTCATCAGCAATGCCATGTTCTAATAAGCGATCTGCGGTAATACCCATGATTTCAGCCGCATCTGACGCTTTTTCAGCCGTGTGCCATAAAATAGCCGCGCAGCCTTCTGGAGAAATCGTCGCGTAATAGCTGTATTGTAGCATTAAGGTGGTATCGCCGACACCAATCCCTAAAGCCCCTCCAGAGCAGCCTTCACCGATCACACAACAAACCACCGGCACGCGCAACTTGGACATTTCAAAGAGATTACGAGCGATCGCTTCGGCCTGGCCACGTGCTTCTGCACCAACACCAGGATAAGCCCCCGGAGTATCAATAAAAGTGACCACAGGCAATTTAAAGCGCTCAGCCATCTTCATCAAGCGTAAGGCTTTGCGATACCCCTCAGGGTGAGGCATACCAAAATTGCGATAGGTCCGCTCTTTGGCATCACGGCCCTTTTGTTGGCCGATCACCATCACCGGCTGACCATTTAAGCGCGCAATACCAGCGATTACTGCTTTATCATCCGCAAAAGCGCGATCACCATGCAGCTCATCAAATTCAGTAAAAACACGCTGAATATAATCCAATAGATAAGGACGCTGCGGATGGCGTGCAAGTTGTATGACCTGCCATGCACTCAAATCAGAGAAGATCGTCTCTGTCAGCTTGCGGCTTTTTTCTTCTAGAGACTCGATTTCATTGCTGATATTAATATCAGCATTCGAAACACTGCGTAGAGTCTCAATTTTCGCTTCTAGTTCAGCGATTGGTTGTTCAAAATCTAAAAAGTTTAAATTCATCTAATTTAACTTCCCACTCGAATGTAAGAAGGCCAGGCAAAAACGCCCATCTTGCCACTGCCCTTTAAAAAAATCAAGCTAAGCATAGCATACCTCAACACTCTTATCCGCAAATCCTTGTTTTAGCTTAGCAATTAACTCATCAGCTAAACGCACTCGCCAATCCATGCCCAAACGCAGCTGACCTGCAAGCTGATGATTATGATAGTCAATACGAACCGGACACTCGCCTAAATACTCTGATAGTAAGGTTTTAAAAGCAGCAATATCCAGATTTTTGTCGTTAATTTTTAATAAGAGGTGCGATGCGAATTGCTCTCGAGCACTCTCTAAGTTCCACACATTTTTAGCACTGATCTTACGCTGACCGCTGTAATCATCAATGCCTGCTTCACCCTCAACAACCACCAATTCATCAGTAATTAATAGCTCACGCGACTTTTCAAAAATATCACTAAAGACCGCCATCTCAACCCGTGCACCATGATCATCCAGCGTTAAAATCGCCATGCGAGTGCCACGCTTGGTTTTCATCACCCGCAGCGCAATCACAATTCCTGCGATGACCACCGTTTTTTTGGTCGATGTCACCTGTAAATCGGCTAACCGACAGGTCGTCATCGCCGAGATTTCCGTTAAATACTGATCAATCGGATGGCCACTAAGATACAAGCCTAAAGTCTCCTTTTCAGCCTTTAAGCGAACATCATCCGACCATTCTTCAATCTTTATTAACTCAGGCGTTCTGACCGTTTCCTCAACCATAGCAAACAAGTCATTAATGCCCTGCTGATCATTGGCCTGTTGCTGCTCAGCGAACTGTAGCGCCCGGGGTAAATTTTCCAATAAGCTTGCCCGATGCGGCCCCAAGCCATCTAAAGCCCCCGCTCGAATTAAACTTTCAAAGACGCGTTTATTAAATTTCTTTAAATCCACGCGCAGGCAAAAATCAAATAGATCTTTAAATGCTCCATCAGCTCGTGCTTTGATTAACTCATCGATCGGCACACGGCCGACGCCTTTGACCGCCCCCAAGCCATAAACCACAGCGCCTTCACCGTTTACTGTAAACTGGTATTCACTGTGATTAACATGAGGAAAGACGACGTTTAACTTTAGACTCTCACACTCCTCGATTAATAAAACCACTTTATCGGTATTATCTAAATCCGCGGATAATACTGCCGCCATAAACTCGGCAGGATAATAAGCTTTTAACCAGGCAGTTTGGTAAGAAAGTAAAGCATAAGCAGCCGAATGCGATTTATTAAAGCCATAACCGGCGAATTTATCGACCAGATCAAAAATCGCTGAAGCTTGGTCTTTATCGACATTATTTTTAACCGCACCCTCAACAAAAATAACGCGCTGGCGATCCATCTCCTCTTGTTTTTTACTTACCCATGGCTCGACGCAACATATCAGCGCCACCCAAGGTATAACCCGATAACACCTGAGCGATTTGCATCACTTGCTCTTGATACAAAATCACCCCATAAGTCGGCTTTAAACACCCTTCCAAGCTTGGGTGCGGATACTCAATTTCAGCACGGCCGTGCTTACGATTAATAAAATCATCCACCATACCAGAACCGAGTGGCCCTGGGCGATAAAGGGCCACCAAGGCAATAATATCTTCAAAGCAATCGGGCTGTAAGCGATGAATCAGCTCTTTCATGCCGCGCGACTCTAGCTGAAACACCGCAGTCGTCTGACAAGCTTTTAAAACATCAAAAGCGCTCGGGTCATCCAAAGCAATCCGGGCAATATCAATCGCTTCTTTATTTTCAGCAATGCGTTTTGCATTAATGGTCTTTAAAGCCCAGTCAATAATCGTCAGCGTTCGAAGACCTAAGAAGTCAAATTTGACTAAACCGGCGGATTCAACATCGTCTTTATCAAATTGAGTAATTAAACTATCAGAACCGGATTCACAATAAATCGGCGTGTAATCACTAACGACAGACGGCGCAATCACCACCCCCGCCGCATGGCGACCGACATTTCGGGTCACCCCTTCAAGCTTGAGCGCCAAATCAATCAGTGCAGCAATATCTTCTTCATTTTTATAACGCTCGGACAATTCGTCCGATTCCGCTAAAGCTTTGGTTAAAGTCATGCCTAAATCATTGGGAATCAATTTAGCGACTTTGTCCACCATGCCATAAGGCTGGCTTAACACACGCCCGACATCACGCACGACCGCTTTTGCCGCCATCGCACCGAAAGTAATAATCTGTGAGACCGAATAACGCCCATAAGTCTCAGCCACATAGTCAATCACCCGATCTCGACCTTCCATACAAAAGTCGATATCAAAATCCGGCATAGAAACACGTTCTGGATTCAAAAAGCGCTCGAACAGCAAGTCATAGGCCAGAGGGTCAAGATCAGTAATTAAAAACGAATACGCAACCAAAGAGCCTGCGCCCGACCCCCGCCCCGGGCCGACTGGAATTTGCTTTTGTTTAGCCCAAGAAATAAAGTCAGCGACGATTAAGAAGTAACCGGCAAACCCCATCTGGTTAATCACTTTTAACTCAAAATCCAGGCGGTCTAAATAAACTTGTCTGCACGTTTGATAATCTGCTGAATTTTTATCTAATAAAATTTCCAAACGCTTGTCTAGACCAATATAAGCCTGCTCGACAAAATATTCTTCTGTCGTCTTCCCTTTTGGGATTGGGAAATTCGGCAAATAGGGCTTGCCTAAATTTAAGGTTAAATTACAGCGCTTGGCAATTTCTATCGAATTCTGTAAGGCTTCTGGAATATCTGAAAATAATTCAGCCATCTCGCTTTCAGTGCGCAAATACTGATCTTCAGAATAATTTTTCTCACGCCTTGGATCAATTAGAACCACGCCATCGTGAATACACACTCGTGCCTCATGGGCATCAAAATCATCTTTTTTCAGAAAGCAAACATCATTGGTTGCGACAACCGGCACTTGGGTTTGACTGGCGAGTTGAACGGCATTGTGGATATAATCTTCATCTTGAGCGCGAGAGGTTCGCTGCAATTCTAAATAAAACCGCCCGGGGAATAATTCGCACCAAGCATTTAACCGTGTTTGGGCTAAATCAAATTTATCTTGCAATAAAGCCTGACCGACATCACCAAGCTTGCCTCCTGATAAGGCAATCAAACCACCTGAACAACACGTTAGCCAACTGCTATTAATAATTGCTTTGTCTTGTGCTTGACCATAAAGATAAGCTTTAGAGAGTAAGCTGCATAAATTGTCATAACCCTGTTTATTCTGGCAAAGCAATAATAACGGATAAAGCGCTTCTTCATCACCATGTTGCACCCAAATCTCAGCTCCGACAATCGGTTTAATACCGGCCGCACGTGCTGCGCGATAAAATTTGATCAAGCCGAATAGATTCGCATGGTCGGTCACCGCCACCGCCACCATGCCTTGCTCTTGAATGAAATTAATCAAAGGTTTAATGCGCACAATGCCTTTAATCAACGAGTACTCAGTATGCACACGCAAATGAACAAACTGTGGTGGTACGCTCGATAATTCAGACATTAATTAACCTTAAACCTGCTCTAATACACGTCTCACCGGCGCAAACGAACGACGGTGCTCAGGTATTGCTCCTAACCGTGCTAAAGCCTCCATATGCACTTTTGTTGGATATCCCTTATGCTGAGCAAAACCATAACCTGGATATTGTACCTCTAATTCACTCATTTCTCGATCCCGCGTTACTTTTGCCAAAATCGACGCAGCACTAATGCACGCTTCTTTCATATCACCTTTGACAATCGCCTCAGTTGCCATCGGCAAATCAGGCACTCGAGAACCATCAATTAGCACTTTATCTGGCATGGTTGGCAAAGCCAACACCGCTCGACGCATCGCCAGCATCGTTGCATGTAAAATATTCAATTCATCAATTTCAGCCACTTCTGCTCGCCCCAAGGCATAACAGAGAGCGCGCTCTTTGATCTGTGTATAGAGCAGCTCACGCTTTTTCTCAGTCAATTTTTTAGAATCTGCCAGACCGGCTATCGGCTTATTTGGATCTAGAATCACCGCTGCCGTAACCACGGCTCCCACCAATGGCCCACGACCGACTTCATCAACCCCAGCAATCAGCATAGTAATTATTCTCTTTATTTATAATTTTAAAAATATTATATTATGTTCTATCTAGTTTAATCTTTATTAACTAAATTTAAAGCAATTTTTGCTGCATTTTCGCTCGCATTTTTACGAAGGGATAAATGCAATTCATTAAACTTATTTTTAATTTCTATTATTCTCTCAGGGTGATCTAACCAATTAGAAATTTCATCACATAAACGCTCAGGTTCAACTTGATCCTGAATAATCTCTGGCACTAATCGCTCATTCGCAATAATATTCGGCATCGCGATAAAAGGCGTTTTTACTAAACGTTTAGCTAAACAGTAGTTAAAAGCTGACATTTTATAAGCCACGACCATCGGCCGTTTTAATAACATCGTCTCTAGAGTCGCCGTACCAGACGTCACTAAAACCACCTCACTTGCCGTAACTACGTCTCGTGTTTGTCCTAAAAAACCGTGCACAATTAATTCAGGAGCAATTTCTCGACATAATTCTTTAAATTCTGAAAGGCGCTTTTCATTCGCCATCGGTGCGATAAACTCTAAACCTGGATACTTTTGAGTGAGTGATTTTGCCGTTTTTAAAAACTCCGGACCTAATAACTCTAATTCACTACCTCGACTACCCGGTAATAACGCCACATAACGTTTCGCTTTATCAAGCTTTAAAGCCTTACAGGCTTCATCACGGCTTAACTCTAATGGGATCTGGTCGGCCAATGGGTGACCAATAAAATGCGCAGGATGGTCTATTTTTTTATAGTACTCTGGCTCAAATGGAAAAATAGTCAGTAATTGATCACACGCCGCTTGCACCTTATAAATGCGCTTTTCTTTCCAGGCCCAAACCGTCGGGCTGACATAGTGAATCACTGGAATATTCAGGGCTTTTAATTTTTTTTCTAAACGTAAATTAAAATCCGGCGCATCAATGGCAATGATTAAATCAGGCTTACTTTTTTTTAAAATAAGCGAGCAATTCATAATGAAAAGAGATAATACTCGGTAGCTTAGCAATCACCGCTGAAAAGCCCATGACCGATAAACGCTCAATCGAAGCAATACTGGCACAGCCGACTCGCTCCATTAAGGGGCCGGTAACGCCAGAAAGTTGAATATTTGAATCTATAGCCAATAAAGCCTCACAAAGACCCGCACCGAGCAGATCCCCTGAGGCTTCACCCGCAATAATTGCGATTTGCGTCATCGATTTAAATACGCCTTAGCGCACAATCCCACGCTCAGATTGTTGTAAAAAGTCAATTAAAGCAGTCACTTCTGGACATTCATCAACCATATCTGCCAATTTTGTTAATGCTTCTGGCACCGTCAAGCCCTGACGATAAATCACCTTATAGGCACGACGTAGCCGCAGCAAAGTATCTGCGTTAAAGCCGCGACGCTTCAAACCTTCCACGTTAAGGCCATAGACAGTCGCATTGTAACCACCAGCAGCGAGCATATACGGCGGTAAGTCTTGGACAATATTGGTATGCCGAGCAACGAAAGAGTGCTCACCGACTTTACAAAACTGGTGCACACCGGCAAAGGCCGCGAGTGTCACATGGTCATTAATATAAACATGACCGGCAACCCCAGAATTATTTGAAAAAATAGTATGGTTTGCAATCACACAATCATGCGCGACATGAACATAAGCCATAAACAGATTATCGTTGCCGATGCGTGTCGCACCACCACCCACACCGGTACCACGATTAATAGTGCAGCACTCACGGAAGGTATTACGATCACCAATTTCCAGACAAGTATCTTCGCCTTGGTATTTTTTATCTTGAGGGTCTTCACCGATCGATGCGAATTGATAAAATTTATTATCTTTGCCTATTTTTGTCGGGCCATTCACAACCACATGAGAGGCAATCTCAGTGCCTTCGCCAATTTCAACGTTGGGGCCAATCAAGCTCCAAGGGCCAATACTGACGTTATCTGCAATTTTCGCTGTCGGGTGAACTATTGCACGTTCATCAATCACTATTGGACTTCCTTATATGCGCCCATCATTTCTGCAGAGCAGACCAACTTACCGTCTACTTTTGCCTGAGCTTTAAACTTAAAGATATTACGCTTAGAAGAGACAATTTCGACTTCTAGCTGTAGCTGATCACCCGGAAGTACAGGCTGCTTAAAGCGCGTATTATCAACACCTGCCAACAAGAAAATACGATTTTCACCAGGTAGGACACCCATCGATTTAAATGCAAGCACACCGGTAGCTTGGGCAAGTGCTTCAACAATTAGCACGCCTGGCATGACAGGGTATTTAGGAAAGTGGCCTTGAAAATAAGGTTCGTTAATCGTCACATTCTTAATCGCTACCAGAGACTTCTCTGGTTCTAAAGATAGTACACGATCGATCAGTAAAAAAGGATAGCGATGCGGCAAGTGCTCTAAAATCGCTTGTATATCCATCTTGTCCATATCAATCTCGTCTGCCATCAGGATTTTGCCTTTTGTTCAGTTAACTCTTTGAGTTGTTTTTGCTAACACACTCACGCGTTTGGCCAGTTCTTCACTGCGATTAAAGCGTGCCACATTCTTTTGCCACACTTTCTGTGGCTTCACAGGAATGCCCGACGAATAAACCCCCGGCCGACGAATCGACTTAGTCACCATCGTCATTCCAGTCACAATACAGCCATCATGAATCTTCACATGACCTGCAATTCCTGTACCGCCGCCAATCATACAATACTTCCCTATGGTTGCGCTACCTGCAATGCCAACACTGCCCGCGATTGCCGTATGAGCCCCGATCGATACATTATGAGCGACCTGAATTAAGTTATCTAGCCTGGCCCCCTCACCAATCACCGTATCACCCAGCACACCGCGATCTATCGCCGTGCCAGCACCGATTTCAACATCATTTTCAACCACCACACGGCCAATATGGTTGATCTTGACCCAACGCCCTTTGTCATTGGCGTTGCCAAAACCATCTGAACCGATCACTGTTGCACTATGCACCATTACTCGGTCGCCCAGCACAACATCGTGGCAGACCGTTACATTGGCCATCAAACGACAATCACGGCCAAGCTGGCTGTGCTCACCGATAAAGCAGCCTGCGCCAATCTTACAATTAGCACCAATAACAGCACCGGCTTCGATCACCACATTCGGGCCAATCTCTGCGGAGGGGTCAATTTCTGCGGTCTCAGCAATCACTGCGCTAACATGACAGCCCGGCTTAACTTCTGGCAGCGGGTAAAATAACGCCATCGCCTTAGCATGCGCCACATACACATCAGCGACTTCAATTAAGCTAGTCTTCGGCCCAACTTCCAACCCTGCTGCGCTTTTCACAAAAATACACGAGGCTTGGCTTTGCGGGAGCGTCGCGGCATATTTCGCATCCGTCAAAAACGTCAAAGACCCCGGACCTGCCGAGGTTATGCCATTAATTTCAGTCAAAGTGACATCGCTGCCACAGAGCTTGCCACCGACGTGTGTTGCAACTTCAGTGGCGAGAAAGCTCTTTGTCATAATCGTTATCCTTTAGGCTTTAGCGCTCTTTTCCATTTGCGCAATAATCGCTGGCGTGATATTCATCGTCTTAAGCGCATATAAAGTCGCCGCCTGGCGCAAAACTAAATCTAGCTTTTGCTCGCTTGCCACAGTTATCACCGCTTGACCTACCGCTTTATTAAAGCTCGCCAAGACTTTTTGCTCATCTTGCTGAGCCATTTGCTGCAGGTTAATCGCTTTTTGTTGCAACGCTTGGTTCTCTTTCATGATTTCAGCTTGCTTTTTCTCTTTATCCGCAGCACTCATGATTTGTGCATTGCGCTGGAAGTCAGCCACTTTTTCTTGCAAAGTCTTGCGCTCGCCTTGCAGGCCATCTAGCGCTTTTTTATTATCCGCTTGCAGCTTAGTTCGCTCAGCATTTAAAGCTTTTTCACCTTGCGGCACCGCCTTAAAAACTTCTTGCAAGTTCACCACACCCACTTTGAGCTTCTCTGTGTTTGCAGCGAAAGCCGGAGCGATCAAGCTTAATGTCATAATTGCTAATAATAGTTTTTTCATCTCATTTTCCTCACAACTTCAAATATTAAAACGCAGTTCCAATGGAGAATTGGAAGGCTGCTCGAGATCCTTGGACTTTAGTGTTTAACGTACTTGCTAAACTAAAGTCGATGGCTCCAAGTGGTGAGAACCACTCTAAGCCGACTCCTAAGGTGTATGCCAAATTGCTGAAATTAGGGTGTCTGTCTCCCAACAAATAACCTTTTCCATCCCCATCGTAATCTGAAACAGTCTTAGCTGTCGGGTTCGTTAGATAAACGTTCCCCATATCAAAGAAAGTTTCTAAACGCATTTTTGAACTGTCTTTAACAAACGGCACCGGAAAATAAAGACTCGCACCTGCGTTAACAAGCATATTACCACCAATTGCATTGCCGACTGAGCAGTTTGTCCCGCCTGTACAATTAGTCAAGTCTTGTGGACCCAAACTATCATAGCCGCGGACCATGCCCCAGCTTGGCGAGTTTGACCAGCCACCGGCACCAAAACTATTAAAAAAGGGGCAGCCCCCCGACTTGTTGAGCCATACGAGTTGCCATAACCAAAGCGACCCCGTAACGAGAAGGTAAAGGTGTTATTAATTGGATAATACCAACGACCATCCACCGTACCCGTGTACCATAACAGGTCACTGCCCGGCCCGGTAATCGTTCCCGTTACACCAAGCTTTTCACCACTGGTTGGGAAGGGCCATTTATTCAGATTAGTGTAACTCCAACCTAAGATCATGCGATAGTCGTTATATTTTTGCTTACCATTTTGAGCATCAATAAAATTCTGAACGGTTACGGAGCCATTTGTCCCCGGAGAAAGAGAAGTGTGATTCACGCTCATCCCAGCATTAACTTTAGAGTGCTGAGTTAACGGAATACCAAAAATCATCGAGGTACCGTAGCTATCAGTCGAGTAGTCAGCTAAACCCTGCTCAGCCGCATCAGTTTTAGTGCCATAAACGCTGATGGTGCGACTAATACCGCTTTCAGTCCAATACGGGTCAGTAAAGCTAATATTGACACTTTGAGACGGACGCGACCAAGAAATATTCGCGCTTAAAGTATTCCCTGTCCCCAGCACATTCGGTGTTGAGTAGCCTAAACCTAAGAGCAATTTATCAAGCTGAGAATAACCAATAGAGAACTGTACGGAATTTAAGCGGGTATTTTCTTTAACTTTGTAATCAACATTGACATAACCGGGCTTGCCAGGAACTGCAGGGGTCGTTGCTTTTACAGAGTCAAAATAACCCAAAGTATTGAGGTATTGATTCGAATTTCTTAGGCCGCTGGTTGTCATCAAGCCACCTTCATACAAGTTAGTGCCCCGACGCAACACTTTATCATTGGTCGAGTTGTTGCCGATGAATTTAACACGGTTGACATAGACCAGATTTTTCTGGTCGATGACAAAGTTCACACTGACCGTATGATTTTTCTTGTTCAAGTCTGGAACGGGGGTCACTGTCGCAAAGAAATAACCTTTATCACCCAATGCTGTTTTCACTGCCTTCGTCACCGCTAATAAATCTTCTCGAGAGAATAACTCATTTATCTTAAGGTGTTCTTTAGCGATCTTATCAAGCTCGTCTTGATTAAGCACTGAACGGCCAACAAAATTATAGCCAGACAAATGATATCTAGCGCCTTCATGAACATTGATATTGATATAAACTTTTTTGCGATCTGAGGAAAGAGAGACGGTATCTGAATTGACACGAAACTCAACGAAGCCTCGGTTCATGTAAAAATCAGTGAGACTCTTAATGTCTTTATCTAATTTAGGCTTAGTATATTTATCATTATCAGTAATAAAAGAAAATAGTGTCGGTGTTGATAATTTAAACTGATCGAGTAACTCACTACGTGAGAACGATTTATTGCCGACAATGCTGATGCCACCGATGACCGATGGCACCCCTTCTGAAATATCAATCGTGACTTTGACACGATTACGCTCCAGCTTGGTCAGCTTCGTTGTCACACGTGCATTATAAAAGCCGCGGTTATATTCTTCATCTTGTAACTGCTGCTTAATCTGCTTGAGCAAGTACGCATTATAAATATGACCTTGCACTAAGCCGGTACTGGTTAAGGCTTGTTGCAAAGCTTCTTTTGGAATTGAATGATGGCCTTCGGTGACAATTTCACCGATCACAGGACGTTCATGGACTTTAACCACCAAAGTTGAGCCCTCACGCTCTAACTCAACATTATTAAAGTAGCCACTGCTGTATAAATTTTGGATCGCTTCAGACGACAGAGTGCTCGTTAACGTCTGTCCTTTTTTAACGGGTAAGTTTGTCAGAACAAGCTGCTTAGAAAGCCGCTGTAAGCCTTCAACTTTAATGTTCTTGATTACAAACCCGGCAGGTGCTGCCCACGCAGCGGTCCCCAGCACCCCCAGTAATGCACTTACAATTACCTTCTTCATTGTATTTGGCTCGCTTTTATCTCTTGACCTTATTGGCTCTTACAGCGCTTTATTTATTGAATTTCTTGTAAAACGCACCCATCATAGCAAATTACACCGCCAAGACAAAGTATCCCCTCACCCAGTTATAAAACCAACGTTTCTCACTTCAATACTTAAGGTATTGATAAGCAATCTTTACATCGATTGCATTTGAGTGTGCTTTCTAAGATAATACTTCTCTTGATGTACTCCAATTTTATACGATCATACGTAGGTAAGCCAAAGTGACCAAGCAGTTTGCAGCTGTGCCGATGAAGCATATCGGCCCAATTTTAATAAAAGGTTCAGAACTAAACACCGAAGTTCGTGTGCCTATGGCTACGTTTGAAACCACCCTTTGGCCGTCCACCGCCCGTGGTGCCAAGCTCTCACGCCTTTGTGGTGGCATCGACACGATGATCTTAAGCGATAATATGGCGCGCGCAATTGCGGTCGAGGCACCAACCAGCCGCTATGGCTATGAGGTAATAGCAAGCCTTAAAGAACGTCAAGAAGAGATTGCTGCTGTCGTTCAAGGCTCTAGCCGTTTTGCTAAATTCGATGAGCTAAATACTCGCTTAGTCGGTAATATACTTTATATACGCTTATCAATTCGTCCAGGCGATGCTTCTGGCCATAACATGGTGACCAAATCTGCCGATGCTCTTATGCAATGGCTCTTAAAAGAATACCAAAAACTACGTTATGTTTCCGTATCTAGCAACTGGTGTACCGATAAAAAAGTCTCTGCAGTCAATGGGCTATTAGGGCGTGGTTTGCATGTCGTCAGCGAGTTAATCATTCCTCGTGATATTTGCCAAAAACACTTACGTACAACACCCGAGCTTGTTCGTGAATTACACATGAAAAAGAATTTAACCGGCAGCATCGTCTCCGGTGGTTTACTGTCTGCTAATGCCCACTTTGCTAATATGCTGCTAGCAACTTATCTGGCGACAGGCCAAGATGCTGCTAACATCGTCGAAGGTTCTCAAGGCTTAACGCATGTTGATGTCCTCGCCGATGGCGCTTTGCACTTTTCCGTGAACTTACCGAATATTATTGTCGGCACCGTTGGCAATGGTAAACACCATGAGTTCGTCACGGATAACCTCAATGCTTTAGGCTGTAATGATTCTGAGGCCGAAGCAGGAGTCAATCGCCGTCGCCTTGCCATGATCATTGGCGCAACGGTGCTGTGTGGAGAATTATCACTGATGGCAGCACTGACCAACCCAGGCGAGCTAATGCATAGTCATGTCGTCTTCGAACGTGACAATCGTCATACTATGAGTGGAAACTAACATGCAACAGGTTGGAATCGATACCCTCGGCTTTTACACGCCAAACTTCTACTTAGACATGCAAGAGCTAGCTCATGCTCGTAATATAGAGATAAAAAAACTCCATGTTGGCTTAGGCCAATACCAAATGGGGGTACCTGCTCCTGACGAAAGCATCGTCACTATGGCAGCCAACGCCGCCGAGAAAGCGCTGCGAGATATTGATATCAATACCATTGATACTGTGCTATTTGCGACGGAAAGCGGCATTGACCAATCGAAAGCCGCTGGTATTTATGTTCACCAGCTATTAAAACTTCCTGAGTTTTGCCGTGTTATCGAATTAAAGCAAGCTTGTTATAGCGCCACCGCCGGTTTGCAGATGGCAACAGCGATGCTGCAACAACAACCCAATAAAAAAATCTTATTAATCGCTGCTGATATTGCCCGTTATGGCCTAGGTAGCACGGGTGAGTCCTCACAAGGTGCCGGTGCGATTGCGATGGTGCTTTCAACCAATCCACGCCTGATTCGCATCGAGCCTGGCAGCGGTTATCACACTCAAGATGTCATGGATTTTTGGCGACCAAATTACCGTGACGAGGCGCTGGTCGAAGGCAAGCACTCAATAGAACTCTACCTAGAAACACTGAAAAAATCATGGCAACGTTACCAAGAAGTCACCGGGCGTGAGCACTCTGACCATGATCAGTTTTTATATCATATTCCGGTACCCAAACTCGCCGAAAAAGCCCATCAGAAGCTGGCGATGCTCAATAAGCAACCTCGACCCACTAAGCAGATACTAGAAGACGAAATTGGCACAAGCCTAAGTTATAGTAAGCAAGTCGGCAATTGCTATACCGCATCTTTATACATCGGCCTACTTTCACTGCTGGATTTAAGCAAAGACGACTTAACCGGTAAACGCCTTGGTTTTTACAGCTATGGTTCAGGCTGTGTTGGTGAGTTTTTCAGTGGTATTGTCCAAGAAGGCTATCAAAACGTTTTACAAACAGCTGACAATCAGGCGATGATTGCTAACCGCACTGCACTTAATATTACAGATTATGAAAAATTCTATAGTTTTAACTACCCTAAGGATGGCTCAAGCTTAATTATCCCAGAACACACTACAGGACGCTATCGCCTCTCTGGCTTTAACAACCACAAGCGCATCTACCAAGCCACCGCTGATAAAGCCCCTGAAGAAGTCCACGTGCGTGCTCCAGGCAAGCTTATCTTAAGCGGTGAGCACGCCGTTGTGCACGGCGCACCGGCCATTGCCATTGCCATCAACCGCTATACAACAACAACGGTCAGCAAACAACAGCAAGATTTAAGTTTTCACTTTGAAAGCTTAAAGCACAAAAGCGAGCATACTTATGACAAATTACGCGAGTTAAAGCATCGCGTTAAGCGCGCCCATCATCGCTTTATGAACGGCGAGCTTGGCATTCGTGAAGTCTTGCAAAAGCCCTTTGAGCTCTTACAATTCACGGCTAGTCATAGCATCGATATGATCAAGCCCTCGAAACTCGCGCATGGTGCGAATATTCATACTGAATCTGATATCCCCATCGGCTGCGGCATGGGATCCTCTGCTGCCGGAATTGTTAGCTTGAACTATGCCATGTCGACCTTTTTCAAACAAAGCGTTTCAGATAAAGAGCAATTTGAGTTAAGCCTTACTGCCGAAAACATGCAACATGGACAATCTAGCGGTATCGACGTGATGATCAGCTTACACGGTGGTTGCCGGCAATTTGAGCAAGGTGAAGCGAGAGCGCTTCCCACGCCAACGTTCCCTTTGATGGTCATTAATACTGGCACACCACAAAGTACAACCGGAGAATGTGTAGAGGTTACACGTCATTATTTTGAAAATAATCCAGCGTTAACCGAACAATTTGCGGTGATTACCCGCCAATTTGAGCAAGCGATTACCAACCAAGATCAAACTGAGTTCACAAATTCCATCCGCGCTAATCATAGATTACTCTGTGAGCTTGGTATTGTCCCTAATAAAGTACAATCTTTAATCGGTGAGCTAGAAGAAGCGGGGGCTGCCGCAAAAGTGTGCGGTGCCGGCACAATAAAAGGCGATCAAGCAGGCATGGTGCTTGTTATTAGCAATGATCACGACTCAGTCAATACAATCGCCAAGCAATATGGTTATCAAGTAGAACAGATCGAAATTAGCAATCACGGCGCCGAATGTCTGTCTTAATTAAAGCCTCTGCTCCGGGTAGCTCGATTCTACTCGGCGAGCACGCCGTATTAGCAGGCAAGCCGGCCCTTGTTTGTGCACTCGATAAACGTATATCCGTCTCGCTTGAAACACGAGATGATCAACAAATCATTATTAATTCCGAGCTTGGCCATTATCAAAGCACGCTCGACCAATTAGAAAACCAGTCTGAATTTCGCTTTGTCCTCGCAGCGGTTCAGCAAATTAAAAACTCATTAAAATTCGGCTTTAATCTGGATATCCAAGCTGATTTCAAAGCTACGGTCGGTTTTGGCTCTTCTGCCGCGGTCACCGTCGCCACTCTAGGTGTATTATTGCGTTACAGCGAGCAAGAGCTAAAGCTCGAGTTATTATTTAAACTCGCCCGTAATGCCATACTGCTTGCCCAAAATAACCGTGGTTCAGGCGCTGATGTTGCTGCCAGTGTTTATGGAGGTATCGTTCACTACCAAACAAAGCCCCTCATACTGAGCCCGATAAAAACAAATTATCCATATATCCATTTAATCTATTCAGGCAATAAAACAGCCACGCCAAACGTTCTTGCTCAAGTTGCTAAAAACTTTGAGGACAAACCTGATGAGCTAAATCATATTTATCAAGCAATCGGCCAATGCAGCGAACAAGGCTTAAACTCGCTCAT
Source organism: Piscirickettsia litoralis (assembly GCF_001720395.1). NCBI lineage: Bacteria > Pseudomonadati > Pseudomonadota > Gammaproteobacteria > Thiotrichales > Piscirickettsiaceae > Piscirickettsia > Piscirickettsia litoralis. The sequence goes on along the minus strand of NZ_MDTU01000001.1, from coordinate 2,580,347 downwards.
CAGCCAGCAAGGCTGGCCCAACTTGATAGAGCTTGCCACAGCCATGACATCTCAACAAAAGCTGATGAGTAAGTTGGGTGTTAACACCGAAAAATTACAACATATTATTGATCATCTTAATAATGATCCTAATATATTAGCGGCTAAAATTTCAGGCTCAGGCTTGGGAGATTGCATTATTGCTTTAAGCCAAACGGCTGATACTCCACAATTAACAACTGTACAAGAACAGCAAGGCATAGAATATTTGCCTGCCATAATTTGCCCGACAGGTTTTACGTTTTGATGACTAAACAAGATTATATTCGCACCTTACTTGGTGCAGACTATCATGCACAAGGTGTAGGCCAGGCCTTTGCCCCAGCAATATTGCCTTGGTGAAATATTGGGGTAAGCGCCAAACCGAATTAAATCTACCGCTCACTGACAGTTTATCGATTAGTTTGGGCCATTTGGGTGCAAAAACCTCGATTCAAGAATGTGAAAACCAAGATGAGTTTATTTTAAATGGCCAAGCTATAGACCAGCATCATAAGTTTTCTGAACGGCTCAAAGCCATGCTCGATCTTTTTCGCCCGACTGACAATACTTATTATCAAGTGAGCACCATAAGCAATATTCCAATTGCAGCAGGACTCGCCTCCTCAGCCTGTGGCTTTGCTGCCCTGATTCTCGCCTTAAATGATCTATATCAATGGCAATTATCCAACCAAAAGCTCTCGATACTCGCACGCATCGGCAGTGGCAGTGCCTCACGCTCTATCTATCATGGCTTTGTCCACTGGCAAGCCGGAACACTCGATAATGGTGATGATAGCTATGCATATCGGCTCGAGCAAGAATGGCCAGAGCTTTGTATTGGCTTACTGATCTTTGAGTCTGGTGAAAAGATTATGAGTTCACGCGCAGGCATGCAACATACCATAGCCACCTCACCCTTATATAAAAGCTGGCCCAAAACCGTTCAAAATGATATGACTGCCATGCAAAGTGCCATTAATAATCGTGATTTTAATGCTCTCGGCCAGATTGCTGAGGGTAACGCTATGGCCATGCATGCAACCATGCAAAGTGCTCGCCCAGCACTCATGTATTCAACGACTGAGACTATCGGCGCCATGCAAAAAACCTGGCAAGTGCGCCAAGAAGGTTTAAACCTCTACTTTACTCAAGATGCCGGACCTAATTTAAAATTATTGTTCCAAGAAAAAGATCAAAAAAATAATCCAAGATATTTTTCCTAATTTAACCATTATCCAGCCCTTTAAGGACCTTACTTCGTGAGCTTTTCAGACTATGTCATCCTCGTTGATGAAAACGACAATGAAATTGGCACCGATGAGAAAATGAGTGCCCACGAAAACGCATTATTACATCGTGCATTCTCGGTATTTATCTTTCGGAAAAAATAAAGACAATCGACTCGAATTACTTATACAGCAGCGTCAAGCACAAAAATACCACTGTGGTGGGCTCTGGACGAACACTTGCTGCTCTCACCCTCGCCCAGGTGAATCTGTTACAGCAGCAGGTGAAAGGCGTTTAGTTGAAGAGATGGGAATTACCCAATCACTCACGGCTGTCGGTCATTTTACTTATAAGGCTGAATTTTCGAACGGCTTGACCGAATATGAATATGACCATGTCTTAATCGCCGAATTTAATCCACAAGAATTTACAGTCAATCCAGTAGAGGTCGATGATTATCAATGGATAACAATTCCAGAATTAATCAACACGCTTAAAAAGTCTCCAGAGCACTATACCCCATGGTTTAAGCCTGCCTTAGACATTGCACTAGAGCAGGCAAAAACAGTTTTAGAATATAAATAATTAAAAACATTTTAATTTCAACAAATCTAAACGAGTATTCCAAGCTCCCTTGCAATCGTTGCCGTTCGCGTATGGCTATTTTTCTGCGCATACTGACAAAATATCTCAGAATCGCTAAAAGTAGGAGTTATTGGGTCTTTTACTGCTTGCTTACTGCGACTATAGCCATAAATTTCTTTTAATAACCCAATGTCTTTTAAATTCCCATTATATTTTCGTAAAAGCTGATAAGCTTTACCAGTCCGAGTGCCATCTATACCAGGCTGCTTAAGCTTTTTATTTAACCTATCTAAGTCTTTAATATCAGAACTCTTAGATTTAAATAAAGAATTTTGTGCTTTATATAAGGTATTATAAATTTTTTTAAATGCTTCCCAATCTTTTCCCTTAGCTAATTTATATTCTGGCGTTGCACTTTTTTCGCTAGTCACTTCAAAGTGTCGTATCACAGGTTTATGGTCACTGACCTGCTTTCCTTCTTTATTCTGAACATCGATCACCCGACATCCTAGCCCCTGCACAGTCTTTGCTTTACTTTTAAGCCCAATATTATCAAGCACACCAACATCAGCTGTCCCACGTTTAGGCTTATATTTAATCTCTCCTTTGCTTTTGCGTTCATGATAAGTAAACTTATCTAGCTGATTAAACTTAATATCATGCTTATTAAAGTGAGACACTTTCCCTCCTGAGATAGGATCATGATTTTCAATCAATTTATTTTCTTCTTCCTTTCTAAGCACTGCCCGCTTACGTTTAGTATCTATTGTCTGTAATGATTCACTATTTAGCCTTTCGTTTAAATCTCCCATAAAAATAATATTATCAAGTTTTTTCCCGTCTACACCCTGGAGTAAACGCTTAGTCTCCTGCGCCCGTTGCTTTTGATCATTAGAATCTAAATGGCAGCCAATCACACCTATTTTCTGATCACCTATTGTTAAAACTGCATATAACCCCCCTTTATTAAGGTTATTGCCACGTATTGTTCCCGGGGGAGTAATATGGTCAATAGAAACATGAACACCCGGCTTTACAATAATGCCAAGATGAGTTCTAGGAATATTACCAAAATAAGTCAATGGATTTTTTGGCTTTGTCACAACACGAAAATCATTTTGATGCAACACTTGATATTTTTCGCCTTCGTGCGCCATCCTCTTCGCAATACGGTCAGATAGTGTTCTATTTCCCCATGTCCGTTTGGCTTCTTGAGTACTCACCAAAATAACATCGGGACTCGATGATTTGTCTCTCTTTAAGCTCTCAACCAAAGTATCAACACTATCCGGTCCAACGTTTTCATTTCCCATATTCCAAGTGAGCGCAGTAACTTTATATTTACCCATACAACCTAAGCCTCTTACTACAGCAAAGTACAACAGTACGGTCTATGTAATCACCATAAACATATAAAAACAACGACAATAACACTAAAATTTTTCAGCTTTTGACATTAAGAAAATATTAAATAGTACTATCGGTACTCTAACGATATTTAAATCTAAGTCTTAGAACAAATAAAATAAAGGTGATGCATTTTATTGATTTCTATGGTGATCACGCATCCATTTGATTGCTCAGTTAAATAGCCTTGTCAAACTTGAATTTATTGCTGAATAAACCAATCACCGCATCATGCATCTTTTCACACTTCAAAAAGCAAATGGATACATGACCGGATACATCACCAAAGATGCTTTAGTTATTATTATTCGGTTAAAAAAGCTAAAACGGCGAAACTTACCAACCTAACTTATTACTTTAATTCCAACTTTTCAGATAAAATGCAAGCTCATGCTCAACTTCACATATTTGACCTTCACGTTGATAGGTCGGCCAGCTTGCCTTAATCCGCACCGAGCTATCTACAAACCCTGGAATAACCTCACCCCAAGGCTCAGGCGAACAGTCAGTGTGGTCATGTTTTAATGGGTTTACAATATCTACATAACAAAGCTGCTGAAAATTAAGGCTGAGTGCATGTGTTTTAAATTGCTGATACATATCTAAAATAAGATCTTTTTGTTGTACTTTATCATTGGGCAAGAAATAGCCCATATACCAAATATTATCAGGATAATAACCTGCTTTTGTGAATTGATCGATTAGATCAGCCGAGAAATAATCTCGCAATAAATACCTAGAGTCTAAAGGTAATCCCGCAGCAACAAGATTTATTTCACCAGAGTTATCGCAACGATGTATAATCACTAGACTTCGATAATCATTAACATACATCGTATCAGAGGGGTTAATTTTTTGGTCTTCAAAAGGTGCATACCAGTAGGGAAAACCTTTTAAAAACTCACCACAGCAGCGATGCAATTTCGGCAATAATTCAACAATATCCAAGCCCTGATAATATTGAATCATATCTCGCTCCTTACAATAAATAAATAGCTTATTATTTCCAAAAATTATGCGACCACATCATCCACTGCTCAGGGTGGCAAGTAATCGCAGCAGATAAGCGGTCCATCACATTTTGCAGCACCGCCTTAACTGTTGTATTTTTGTCAACTTCTTGGTTTCGATAGTGGTCAAGCTCTATTTTTTGTAAGCAAATATGCGTTTTACCATCAATCACCGGTGTTGTAACGACAATAATCGGTATTTGCGCCTGCATTGCCATTTTTACAGCGACTGGCGAAATCGAAGCTTCTCGGTTAAATAAATTGATTTTTAGCCCATGCTTTTTTGGTCGCTGATCAATCACAACAACAGTTAATAAGCGTTTTGCAGTTTTATATTGCTTCAATAAGGTTTTCTTTATGCCCTGCCCTGCAGGATAAAGTTTTACTTTTCTGATCTTAATTAAAAAGCGATCAATATAGTTATTCGCAGGTTTGTTATAAAACGCTCCCACCGTCAGCTCTGGCTTTGAGCGAAAAAATGCCGATAACGCTTCCCAATTACCATGATGGGCAGCCACAATCATTGCACCCTTTTCATCATTTTTTATAATATCATCAATTAAATATTCATTTTCAATGACGAGCTCTGAATAAAGCTTTTTCTGAGCGATATTCGTCAACATCACTTTTAAGGTATGTTTTAAGCTTCCTTTTAAAATAACTTTATACTCATCATCTGATTTTCCGGGAATCGACTTGGCAATATTGTCCATCATAAAACCAAAGCGTTTTTTAACCAGCGAAAGGTATAATAAGGGGAAAAGTAAAGCGCTCGTAGCACGAACGCCTAACACTCGAGTCAACCCAACGATAAATAACAACCCACCATAGGCAAGTTTATCTGAAAGTGTATTTTTTTCTGCCATCACTATACTATGCCTTCAAGAACACTAAATTTAGATTTTTAAATGTAAAATAAAAATCATTCAATACAAACAACACCGAGCAGTATATCACTGTGAAATTACAAAGAGATTACATTAACCTACAGAATATGTTAAGTGTATATTCACATCCCTTGGCCCATTGGGCAACTAACCCGTAAAAAAGTTCATTGAAAAAGAACACCAACAGAAAATATAACTCGTTAGGACAACCACTGCCAAAGCAGTAAGAAAATAGGTAACCCTGCCACAACACCATCGAGGCGATCAAGTACACCACCATGTCCAGGCAAAAATGTCCCACTATCTTTAATACCACGCTGACGCTTTGCCATACTTTCTGTAAGGTCTCCCAATACGGAGACCAAAGAAACACAAGTGGCAATCACCAGACTATCGACGATGGCTAATTTAAAAATAAAGTGCAATAAAACCAACCCAATCACAGCAGAGCAAATAACACCACCGGCAAGCCCTTCCCAACTTTTTCCAGGGCTAACCGCAACTGCAAGTTTGCGCCGACCAAAAGCACGACCGGTAAAATAAGCACCAATATCAGCCCCCCAAATCAAGGCCATTGCAGCAAGTAACAAGCCGGCACTTTGATTGTAAATATTTAATAAGGCAGCAGCAGCAGGTAATAATATAAATAACCCAGCAATAAGCCGTATATTCGCCCCTTTCGCCCAGCATTTTGTCGACGTCGGGTAACTAATCACTGCCACAAGAGCAACACACCACCAAACTAGCGCCAATAGCAAAAAAAGCGGAGTGAATTTGATTGCAGGATAGGTCAGTATCAACACAATGGCACTATAAGCAAAGCGCGTTTTTAGTGATTTTAATGTCGATAAGTTCGACCATTCCCAAGCTGACCAAAAAATAATTCCTAAAATAATCACAGTAAATAATGGCTTAGGGGCCGCAAAGAAGAGCAAGAGTGCGAAAATAATTAATAAAGCACCCGTTAAAACACGTTGTTTTAGCATATGTTTAATTACTCACCGATTTGCTCTGGCGTCTTGCCAAAACGTCGTTGTCGATTCGAAAAATCTGTAATCGCTTTATCCAATTCGGCCTCATCAAAGTCCGGCCAGTGGACATCGGCAAAATAAAGCTCAGTATAAGCCAACTGCCACATTAAAAAATTACTAATGCGCAACTCGCCGCTGGTGCGAATAAAAAGATCAGGGTCAGGAAGGTGTGCTGTTGAAAGATACTCTGAAAGCATCTGTTCATTAATACTCTCAGTGGTTAAATCACCCAACTGCACAGCGCGTGCTATTTTCAAAGTCGCATTAGTAATGTCCCAACGGCCGCCATAATTCACCGCAACAACCAATTTCATACCCGTATTTTCAGCGGTTTTCTCAGCACCCGCCAATAATTTCTTACGTAATTTTTCAGATAGCGCCGATAAATCACCAATAAATTCCAAGCGGATATTGGCATTTTGTAAACGTTTTAACTCTCGGCTCAATGTCCAAGAAAATAGCTCCATGATCAACTTAACTTCACGCTCAGGGCGATTCCAATTCTCGCTACTAAAAGCAAACAAAGTTAATGCCTCAATACCACGTTCAGCACTCGCTTTGACAATACGGCGTACTGTCTCAGCGCCGGCGCGATGACCTGCGGCACGAGGCAGCTTTCGAGAGGTTGCCCAACGACCATTACCGTCCATAATAATTGCGATATGTTTTGGAATCACCTCAGCGTTCATGGAGCTCATCTATCCTTTAAATCTCTATCAGTTCTTTTTCTTTGACCTGAATCGTAGATTCAACATCATTAATGAATTTATCCGTTACTTTCTGCACGCGATCTTGAGCACGACGCTCATCATCTTCACTCATCTCTTTTTGCTTAAGCAAATCTTTAAAACGATTGTTCGCATCACGACGAATATTGCGAATCGCAACACGTGCATTTTCAGCTTCACCTTTAACAATCTTCACAAGATCACGACGGCGCTCTTCTGTTAATGGTGGTAACGGCACACGAATCACTTGACCGGCTGATGCGGGGTTTAAACCCAAATCCGAGGTCATAATTGCTTTTTCTACGGCGGCAACCATGGTTTTCTCCCAGGGCACAACCTGCAAGGTTCGCGCATCAGCAATAGTCACATTAGCAACCTGGCTCAATGGCGTATCGCTGCCATAATAATCCACAGTAATATGCTCTAGTAGACTAGGATGTGCACGGCCTGTACGAATTTTCGCTAAATTATCACGCAATGCATCCAAGCTTTTTTCCATGCGCGCTTGGGCATCTTCAATTATTTGCTCTATCACTTTTTATTCTCCACCACTGACTAGCGTACCTTCATCTTCACCTAAAATAACACGAAGAAGAGATTTTTCCTTAAAAATATTAAAGACTCGAATTGGCAACTGGTGATCACGACATTGGCAAAAAGCCGCTAAATCCATCACCCCTAGCTCTTTTTTCAAGGCTTCTTCATAGCTTAAAAACGAATAGCGCTTTGCCTTTGGATCTTTTTCAGGGTCTGCAGTATACACACCATCAACACGTGTCGCTTTTAATAGCAGATCAGCTTCAACTTCAATACCACGCAAGCTTGCTGCCGAGTCTGTTGTGACCAGCGGGTTACCTGTTCCAGCAGCAAAAAGTCACCGCTCGTCCTTCGGACAAGTGGTGCATTGCCTTACGACGATCATAATGATCGACCAAACCGCTCATAGGAATCGCTGACATAATCCGCGCCGGCACATCAATGCGCTCTAACACATCACGCATTGCCAACGCATTGATCACTGTTGCCAGCATTCCCATATGATCACCGGTCACACGGCTCAGGCCGGCTTCAGAAAGGGCAACTCCTCGCAAGAAATTGCCTCCTCCAATCACCAAACCGACCTGCACCCCCAAAGCCATCACTTGCTTAATTTCATGGGCAAAACGTTCTATTGTCCTCGGTGAAATCCCTGCCGGATTTGTCCCCATCAAAGATTCACCGCTCAATTTCAATAGAACACGCTGATATTTCAGCGCTTGTGATGTCTCTGCTGTCATGGATTAGCCTCCTTGGACAGTTTTCATCACTTCTGCAGCAAAATCGTCTTCTTTCTTCTCGATGCCTTCACCGACTTCAAAGCGCACAAAACCAAGAACCTTCGTGCCACGCTCTTTTAGGTATTGGCCCACTTTCACATTAGGATCAATCACAAACGGCTGACCGACTAAGGCGTTTTCCGCTAGAAACTTATTAATACGACCACCCATCATTTTTTCAACGATGTTTTCAGGCTTACCTGCCATATCAGGTTGCGCTTTGATGATTTCTTTTTCTTTTTCTACCACTTCAGCCGGCATGTCTTCTGGGTTAACCACCATTGGATTAGAGGCTGCAACATGCATCGCCACTTGCTTAGCAAGCTCGGCATCACCATCTTCAAGCTCAACGGCAACACCAATACGCGCACCGTGTGTATACGCACCAATCACACCATTACTTTCGATGATTTGAGCGCGGCGCACAGAGATATTTTCACCGATTTTAGCCACAAGTGCCGTACGCTTCTCTTCAACCGTTTGGCCATCAGCCACTTTAACGTCACCTAATGCAGCAACATCAGTTAAGCCTTGCTCTAACACTAACTCACCAATTTCATTTGCAAATGCTAAGAAGCTTGCATCACGCGCAACAAAGTCAGTCTCACAATTAACTTCCGTCACTGCAACTTTTTTGTTGTCAGCAGAGGCTTTAATGATGATCACGCCTTCTGCCGCCACACGGCCCGCTTTTTTCACTGCTTTAGCAGCGCCTGATTTGCGCATCTCTTCGATTGCCGCTTCAATATCACCTCCTGTCGCAGAAAGTGCTTTTTTGCACTCCATCATGCCAGCACCTGTACGTTCACGTAATTCTTTAACCATTGCAGCAGTAATTGCCATCGTCTTAATTCCTCTTTAGATTACTCAATTATTTAACGAAAAAGAGGGGTCCTAAAATAAGCCCCCTCTTTGAAATCAAACTCAGCGAAATTCGCTCACCCTAAGGCTTATGCGTCTTTTTTCGCTTCTTCGCCTGTAACTTCTACGAATTCATCACCTTTAGTCGCAGCAATTTTTGCAACTTCACGTGCTTCAAGAATAGTATCAGCCATTCCTTGTGCATAGAACTGGATAGAACGAATCGCATCATCATTACCCGGAATGACATAGTCAACATTATCAGGGCTATTATTAGTATCAACGACACCAATGACAGGAATACCTAATTTTTTCGCTTCAGCAATCGAAATTTTCTCATGACCAACATCAAGAACGAAAATCGCATCAGGAAGACCCGCCATGTTTTGGATTCCACCCAAGCTGCGCTCTAGTTTGTCCATTTCACGTTGTAATGTCAGTGCTTCTTTTTTCGTTACACGCTCGAAAGTACCATCAGCCGCTTGGCCTTGTAATTCTTTTAAGCGCTTGATTGATTGGCGAACAGTTTTGTAGTTCGTCAACATACCACCTAACCAACGGTGATCAACGTATGGCATGCCACAACGCTGTGCTTCTTCACGAATGATGTTAGATGCCGCACGCTTTGTGCCAACAAAAAGAACTTTACCTTTTTGAGAAGCAAGCTTGCTAACGAAGTTCACTGCATCTTTGTAAAGCGGTAAGCTTTTTTCTAAATTGATGATATGAATATTGTTACGCTCACCGAAGATGAAGCGTTTCATTTTTGGGTTCCAAAAACGAGTTTTGTGTCCGAAGTGTACTCCGGCTTGTAGCATTTCACGCATGGTCACTGTAGCCATGACTTCTCCTAAAATTTCAAAGGGTTAAACCTCCACACGCCCTATATTTCAACCCTTAGGCACCCGAGATATAGTATCTAGCATGTGTGTGTCGTTAAAAATCTGCTAGGGCAAAAACACCCTTGCAGCGCCATTTTATACCATAAATCATTAGCAAAGACAATGTATTCGGTCTCTTGGATTTCGCATGAGTTTTAATATAGGGCGCTCAAATTTAAAGCTGATGTTAACTACATAGAGATAACAGCCCAAAACAACAAAATTCACCATGATCTATGGTGCCGTAGCCTTTGATCTATTACACTAATGGCACGATGCAGACGACATAACTTAATAAACGATATCACACACTATAAAAACACATGATTCAAGCAGCAAAGAGCACGAACAACTATGACGATTAAAATTAAGACCAACGACGAAATTGAAAAAATGCGTATCGCAGGACGTCTAGCCGCAGAAGTGCTGACAATGATTACACCCCATGTAGTGCCAGGTGTTACCACAGGCGAACTCGATCAAATCTGCCACAAATACATTACTGAAAAACAACAAGCCATTCCTGCGCCACTGAACTATCACGGCTTTCCAAAGTCCATCTGTACGTCAATTAATGATGTTATCTGCCATGGTATCCCAGGAGATCGTAAGCTTAAAAAAGGCGATATCCTCAACATTGATATTACCGTGATCAAAGATGGCTATCATGGTGATACCAGCATGATGTTCCATATTGGCAACTTTAGTGATAAAGAAAAGCAAACCCCTCAATACCAAGCCCGTGAGCGCCTCATTCAAATCACCCGTGAGTGCTTATTTAAGGGCATTGCCGAAGTCAAACCCGGAGCCAGCCTAAAGGCAATCGGTCGCATCATTCAAGCCCATGCCGAGCAAGCAAATTATTCGGTGGTTCGTGAGTATTGCGGTCATGGTATTGGTGCTGTTTTCCATGAGGAACCCCAAGTCGTTCACTATGACGACGCTCAAATCAAAGACGTTATTATCGAAGAAGGCATGACCTTTACGATAGAACCGATGATTAATATGGGTAAACATCAGCTAAAAACCCTAAATGACGGTTGGACCGTAAAAACCAAAGATCGCTCGCTCTCAGCACAATGGGAACATACCTTATTAGTCACCGCCAATGGTGTTGAAATTTTAACGCAACGTGAGCAAGAGCAAACGCTTTATCTAACTTAAAAGTATACCTTCAAATCACAGGACCGATTTATGGATGCAGTGGCGTGGGTACGACAAACACGTGAGAAACTACTTACCTTAAACGAGAAGCAAAAAGTTGTTTTGCAACAAGCGCCACAGCGGTCCTATCAACTATTGCGCCAGCGCGCTAAAACCATCGACCGCATTCTCAATCAAGCCTGGCCTAAATTAGATCACTGTGCACTTATTGCCACCGGAGGCTATGGCCGCGGCACACTCTACCCTTACTCTGACATTGATGTGCTCATCTTAACCAAAAAACCAACTCATGAGTATCAAAGTCAGATCAGTTCATTTTTAACACAATGCTGGGATGCTGGACTGGAAATCCGCCACAGTGTTCGCACCTTAGAAGAGTGTCTTAAAGATTGCAGCAAAGATGCAGTATTTTTTACTAGCATTTTAGAAACACGCTGCCTCAATGGTGATAGCCAGCTTTTTGAACAATTACAGCAAAAGGCACAAGCACTCAAAATCTGGTCCAAACAGGCTTTTTTTAAAGAGAAGCAACAAGAAAGCCTAAAGCGGTATCAACATTTTCAAAACACGGTTTATAACCTAGAGCCAGACATTAAAAATAGCCCAGGCGGCTTGCGTGACCTAGACACGCTGCGCTGGTTATTACTCCACCACTTTGGTGATATTCACCTGATTAACCTGTATAAACGCAAACTTGTCACGCGATTAGAATACCGTAAGCTCATTCAAGCTCAGAAGTTTTTTGCACAAATTAGGCTAGGCTTGCACCTTAGCTGTAATCAAAAAGAAAACCGCTTATTATTCGACCATCAGCCTAAACTTGCTGAATTTCTGGGTTTTCAGGGGAAATCTAGCAACAATGCGGCAAGTGCAATGATGCAAAATTACTTTCGTCATGCTGCTGATTTGCGTCTACTTTTTATCATCCTAATGCGCCAATTTGAACAATCCTTTTCTAAGGCAAAAAGCCGAGTAATTCCCAGCACACCTTTTATCAAAACCGGGCACTATATTGGCCTTGCCGATGGCTATAGCTTTAAAAAACAACCTGAGCTTATTTTAGAAATTTTCCTTTTCCTCGCCAAACAAACGGATCTTATCGATCTTGATGCACAAACCAGTAAAGCACTGATGGAAAGCATCTCTTTGATCAATGAAAGTTATCGTAATAATAAACATCATCAACGCTTATTCACTGAATTATTACAATATCCAAGCACATTACGCGCCATGAACCGCTTTGGCATTATCGGTGCTTATTTAGCTATTTTTGGGGCCATTGTCGGTCAAATGCAATACAGCTTATTCCACAGTTATACCGTGGACACTCACACCCTATTTGTTATGCAAAATATCGAAAAATTTCGTGATACGGAGGTTAATAAGCGCTTACACTATGAACGTATCAGTCAGACGCTCGGGGACCCTTGTATTATCTATACCGCGGCATTTTTCCATGATATCGCAAAGGGCCGCGGTGGCCAGCACTCTGAACAAGGTGCTGTCGATGCCCATGAGTTTTGCCAAACACATGGCTATTCTCCTTATCAAACACGCTTAATCCACTGGCTGGTCTTACATCATTTACTCATGTCACAAACCGCGCAAACCAAAGACATACAAGACCCGAGCGTCATTAATGAATTTGCCAATAAGGTCAGAGACATTACCCACTTAAATCATTTATATGTTTTAACTGTTGCCGATATTCAAGGCACCAACCCAAAACTTTGGAACAGTTGGAAAGAAACCTTACTCAAAAATCTTTATCTTGCGACAAAAGAGGCGTTAAAACGTGGTGATACTCATCATTTTATTGCCGAACAAATTCAAGAAAACCAAGCCGATGCCCTGGCCCTAATGGACATGGAACAATTTACCTCTCAACAAGTACTCGACCTTTGGCAATATTGGCACAACGACCACTTTATTAAAAACTCAGCCCAAAGTATTGCTTGGCACACCACGCTTGTTTTAACCCATACTGATTTGCCCATTATTGAGTTCCAACACAGCGGATACCCTAGCATCACCCGCGTGTTTATTTATTGTCAAGACAGTGAACATTTATTTACTCGAATCGTTAATGCGCTCGATCGGCTGAATATCAGTGTTAATGACGCAGTATTAAGCACGACACTAAATGGTTATAGCTTACATCACTATGTAATTTTCGAGCAGGATAATACCCCTCCAGAAGGTCAGCTGCGCTTAGAAGAAATTCAACAACAACTCAGTTGCGCGATTGCAAACCAGGAACTTCCAAAGCTGGTTAAACGCCGCGCTAATGCCAGGCTCAGCCATTTTCGAGTCCCCAGCAAGGTTAGCTTTCAAGTCACACCCTCTGGCATGACGGCATTAAAACTCATCACCCGAGACCAACCCTCGTTACTTGCCTATATTGGCTTAACACTTTCACAACATAATCTCGTCATTCACAACGCCAAAATTAGCACCTTTGGTGAACGTGTTGAAGATACCCTCTATATCACCGACCAAGAACGCCAAACCATAGACGATAAACAGCTTCTTGCAAAAATAGAACAGAGTCTGTGTTACCATTTTGATAAAATTCAGGAATCATCGTAATGACAAAAAAAACAATTTATATTGCGTATACCGGTGGCACCATAGGCATGCAGCCGACAAAACAAGGCTTTACTTCTTTTCCAGGCTTTCTCGCCAAACAAGTGGCTCAGCTTCCAGCAATTGCTCATGAAAAAATGCCGAACTATGTACTTAATGAGTACGAAAACCTGATTGATTCGTCCAATGCAACCCCTCAAGACTGGGTAAGCATTGCCAAGGATATTCTAGCAAATTACAACAAATATGACGGTTTTGTTATTTTGCATGGTACAGATACCATGTCCTATACAGCCTCTGCACTTTCATTCTTACTACCTTATTTAAATAAGCCAGTAATTGTCACCGGCTCACAAATTCCCATCGGCCAAATTCGCAACGATGCTGCTCGTAATATTATCGATTCTCTGCTTATTGCCAACCATCACCCAATCCCTGAGGTCTGCTTATACTTTAATAATTACTTACTGCGCGGCAATCGCAGTCAAAAAATCCTATGCAGATAGACTAAGTGCCTTTCGCTCACCCAATTTCCCCCCTTTAGCTGAAATTGGTATTGATATAAAGATCAGGGATCACCTTATTCTTCCCTCTTCCGATATTTCTATAAAACTGCCTGACTGGCATGACGCGAAAATCGCCGCTTTTCGCTTGTTTCCTGGTTTTTCGATGACTATTTTAGAGCATGTCCTGGCCCAAGAGATTAACGGTATTATTTTAGAAAGTTATGGCACAGGCAATGCCCCTAATCAAAATCCATCTTTCTTAAGCGCCTTACAGCAAGCAAACGACCGTGGCATTGTCATCGTCAACTGCACACAATGTTTACAAGGCTCCGTGAAAATGCAAAATTATAGCACCGGCCATGCTTTACTCGATGCCGGTGTGATTAGTGGTTATGATATGACGCCAGAGGCTGCGCTGACCAAGCTTTCTTGGTTATTTAGCAGCCATCAAGATATCACAGACATTAAAGCCAAAATGGCTCAGAATTTACGCGGCGAACTGACTGAAGAAAAGGTGCTATAAATATGACTCAACTGGAATCTACAATTAATGATTTGTTCGAGCGACGCTCCCATTTAAAGGCAAGCGACTTACAAAGCCATGAACAAGCGGCTATCGAAGAAACGATCAAACAGCTTGATCAGGGCAGCTTACGGGTTGCCGAAAAAATTAATGGCAAGTGGCACACCCATGAGTGGCTGAAAAAAGCGGTTTTACTCTCCTTTGTCACCAGCGAAAACCAGATCATTAACAATCAACGTCAACAGTTTTACGATAAAGTTCCGCTAAAATATCAAAATTATAGCGAGCATGACTATGAGCAACAAGGCGTGCGTATCGTCCCACCAGCCACTGCGCGTCGTGGTGCCTATATCGCTCCTAACAGCGTACTCATGCCAAGTTATGTCAATATCGGCGCTTATATTGACTCAGGAACCATGGTCGATACTTGGGCGACTGTCGGCTCTTGTGCACAAATTGGTAAAAACGTCCACCTCTCTGGTGGTGTTGGTATCGGTGGCGTACTCGAACCGTTACAAGCCACACCAACAATTATTGAAGATAATTGCTTTATTGGCGCACGTTCTGAAATCGTTGAAGGCGCCATCGTTGAAGAAAATTCAGTGATTGGTATGGGTGTATTTATCAGCCAAAGCACAAAAATCTATGATCGTGAAAACGATGAGATTTACTATGGCCGTGTTCCCAGCGGTTCGGTTGTTGTTGCGGGCAGCCTACCTTCCAAAGAAGGACGCTGCCACCTCAATTGTGCCGTCATCGTTAAACGTGTCGATGCAAAAACACGCTCGAAAACCAGCATTAATGAATTATTGCGCACCATATAACAGATAAAATTAAGCCGTATTGATACGGCTTTTCCCCACCTTCTTCAAAGCAATACACAACCGCCTCTCTTTTAAACAACCAAGAGCAATCAGTTAATAAAGCTCGGCGACATTGCATTCACTGTTAAGTTTATTACAGCATTTATAGGGCGCTCGCTCTAGCAGGAAACTTTTTTTATATTTTTTTCTCTAACCGTAGAAAGGGCGATGCATGAGAACATGCAAGGTTGTGCTATGCTAATCATCTACCAAGGGGAAGTGATTGATTTTAGTAAATCAATCAGGGTATCGGTTAAGCAAGACCTTCTCACTTTCCATGGGACAAATGAAGATAAATTTCTCAGACTCGGTAGTGAGCATATAAAGGCTGCTGAAACCGTGGTCGACTACATTTATCACTCTTATCAAGAAGGCTACAAATCCCTTAACCTTTCATCCTATTTATCAAGTGCTCGATTTACAGAGCAAAAACCATCGGAATCAATGACATATACTTATGGCATTGTCAAAAATCTTTAATTTCTATTACTATAATAATAACTATTCGTTATTGTGCTAAATTATGAACAGGTTGATATTATTAATACGATAGATAGTCATCTTCCAGATATATTTCTAAAGTTTATTGAAGACAATTTCCGCGAAGAAACTTTAAAAAAAATGAACCTGAACGACTCTCTTACTGACTACCTTATCGGCAGTAAGAGCGATATTGATACTAGAATGTTGGACATTATTCGCGACCTGTCTAAATTAACCGGGCGACCTTTTTTAGACATGATGCTACTGTTTGGCGAACATATTTTCCCTTATTTATTTAGGCATTATAAAAAAAATTTTGGCTATAAAGGTGACAGCTTTAGACAGTTTTTAGTGCATTTAGAGTCATTAGTTCACAAGGAACTTCGCTCAATTATTCCACAAGGCGATTTACCAAAAATTGCCTTTAAAGAAATTCAACCACACTCATATTCAGTAACCTATCAATCTCCTAGAAAATTATGCAAAGTTATAGAAGGAGTCATTGTTGCCGCATCTAAGCACTTCTCTAAAAAGGGCCAATTCAGTCATACCCCTTGTATGCTGGATAATAATAGCCATTGTGTAATTTCTATAGCTATAGAGTCTGAGATTTAATGTCAATGAACCTTTAACTTTAATGGCCCATATATTCTATCGACAAGAAGATGCAACACTAGCAAAAATTAATTGCTTTAAGAGCTTTATTAATGAAAAAATTAAACTTTATAATTAACCAGACAAAAGTAAAGTATTAAACATTAATACTTTACTTATCAAACTCTTTACTGCGTGTCTGAATAAATACCGCTACAGCAATCAATAATAAAACAACTAAGCCAATTAAGTGAATGCCATCACTCACCCAAGGTGTTGTGCCTTGCATGCTGGTAATTTCACTGGTAATCACTTCAGGTCGATCAGGCTTTGCTTCATTTAAAATTTTACCCACAGGGCTAATAACTGCAGTCACACCACTATTATCGACATTTAAAAAATAACGACCGGTTTCAAGGGCGCGCATTCTTGCCATCTCTAACATCTGATATTTTGCAATACTATGACCAAACCAACTTGAATCACTTACTGAGACGATAAACCCACCCCAAGGCAACCCCTCTCGTACTAACTCAGGGAACCCCACTTCATAACAAATTAAAGAAATAAAGGGTATTTTACCAAGGCGCATGAGCTTCTGATCATCTTGACCTGCGGTAAAATCTGACATTGGCAAATCCAACCAACGGCCAAAAAACTCAGACCAGCTCGGCCAATACTCGCCAAAAGGCACTAAATGGCGCTTCATATAGACACCGCGCGCATCACCCACCCCGAGCATACTATTAAAAAATTGACCGCGAAATTGCAAGGGAATACCAAAGACTAAGCCGGCATTTTTCGCTTTAGCTTGCTTATTAAAGTCTGCGAGTATCGTCGGAATTTGATGGGCTAACACAGGCACTGCCGTTTCAGGCCAGATAATTAAACGAATATTATTATCAAGAAGCGGCTTAGATAATCGTTGGTAATGCTCAATGTTTTTTAATAATTGATCGGGGTTCCACTTCATCGACATTGTCACATTACCCTGCACTAAACCGACACTAAATGGCTTACTATCAGGCTGTGTCCAGGGCACTTTTTTCAAAACCGCACCAAAAGCAAATAAAATAATTAACCCGGCAATTGATAAATAACGCCAATTATTTGGCCCACGGATAATTAATATGAGCAAAGTTGCTGATAGCACAACCGCCAAAGTCACACCATAGACGCTTAAAATCGGAGCAAATCCAGCTAAAGGTGTTGCAAGTTGACTATAACCCAAATAAAGCCAAGGAAATCCGGTAAATAACCAACTTTGTATCCAATCAATCAACACCCAAATGGCCGGTACGGCCGTAAGTAAAACTAAAGGAGAACGCAAATTAAAAAAGCGGCGAATCAAAATACTTTTAGTCAAAGAAGTTAATGCCAGAATGCTAGCAAATAATAAAGCAAGCGCCGCCGCACCAACCACACCCGCTTCGCTATAAGTGGCAATACTCACATAAACCCAGCTGCTACCTGTTAAAAACAGCCCTAAGCCATATAACCAACCACGCCACATCGCACGGCGAAAATGAATATGACTCAAAGTAAAAATAAATAAGAAGGCAGAAATAATCGCCAAATAGCTGAGGTTAAAGGGTGCCATGCTCAAGGTGCCTAAAACACCCCCGAGTAAGGCAAGCCCATCACCACCCCAACGTTTAAAACTCAAAAATCCCACTCAAACATTTGCCTGTATCAGTTGCATAATCTCTCAATTGTACACTGATTTTAATTTTTTGCAGGTTCTGCCTGTAATAGTTGAATTCGACGGCCCGACGTACTTAATACCGTAAATTGGTATTGCTCAATCACCACAGACTCACCTTTTTGCGGCAAATAACCAAACTGATGGGTAACCAAGCCACCGACGGTATCAAACTCTTCATCATCAAGCTCAGTCTTGAAAAAATCATTAAAATCATCAATGGGTGTGAGCGCGCGAATTAAATAGCGATTTTCAGCTTGCTGCTTAATCAGCTCATCAGGCACCGCATCATGCTCGTCTTCAATCTCTCCCACGATTTCTTCTAAGATGTCCTCAATCGTCGCAATGCCAGCTACACCACCATATTCATCAATGACAATGGCAATATGATTGCGCGTACTACGAAACTTACTGAGTAAGGCATCCAAACGAATACTTTCAGGCACAAAGAGCACAGGCCGTAATAATTTCGCAAGCTCTATATCCTCTTGCTTACAAAAACAATAAGGCAATAAATCTTTCGCGAGCAATAAGCCAATGACCTCATCTTTATTTTCGCCGATCACAGGAAAACGTGAGTGTGACGACTTAATAATCGTCGGTAAAAAATCATCAGGCTTAGCATCATGATCAACGACAACAACTTGCCCTCTAGGCACCATAATATCGCGAACTTGCATTTCAGAAATCTGCAAAACGCCTTCTATCATGGTCATCGTGTCTAAATCAATGAGTTTACGGTCAACGGAATCTTTTAACATCTCGAGCAAATCTTCTCGATCTTTAGGTTCTCCTAAAAATCCTAGACCTAAGCGGTCTAACCAAGAGCGGCTCGAGTGACTACTGCCGGGGTCATCGTTCATAAGGGAGGTACTTCCTTCTGTTGGTAGGGATTTGAGTAGCCAAGTTGCATTAGAATATCAATCTCTAATGCTTCCATAGCTTCAGCTTCTTTATCATCGATATGATCAAAGCCTAATAAATGCAGCACACCATGAACTAACATATGCGCCCAATGAGCTTCTAGTGATTTTTCTTGCACAACCGCTTCTTGCTCGACGATTGCTTTGCAAATAACAATATCACCCAATAGCGGTGACTTTATCTCCTCGGGTAATTCTGCCGGAAAAGACAATACATTGGTTGGCTTATTTTTCTGACGATAGGTCGCATTTAAGTCCTGGATCTCGCCTTCTGCGACAATACGTACACACAATTCAGCTTGATTACGCTGATTTTTTTGCAACACTTGTTTTATCCAGCTTGTCATTTTTTCTTCGCTAGGCAAGTCTTTCAAGCTGGCATCATCATCGCTCGCCAACATATTTTGAAACTCTATTTCAAGATCCATGCTTTCGGTCTCGCTCTGCATCATGACTATCATACGCTTCAACAACACGTTGCACTAATGGGTGACGCACCACATCACGCGCTCTTAAAAAAGTAAAACTAATCCCAGCAACATCAGAGAGCACTTCTATCGCATGCTTTAAGCCTGACATTTTCCCTCTTGGCAGATCTACTTGCGTAATATCGCCAGTAATCACCGCTTTTGTGCCAAAACCCAAACGAGTTAAAAACATTTTCATCTGCTCTGCTGTGGTATTTTGACTCTCATCAAGAATGACAAAGGCATCATTCAACGTCCGTCCACGCATATAAGCTAAAGGCGCAACTTCAATCACATTGCGGCTAATGAGTTTATCCACCTGTTCTATACCGAGCATTTCATATAAAGCATCATAAAGTGGCCGTAGGTAAGGATCGACTTTCTGCGCTAAATCACCCGGCAAGAAGCCTAAGCTCTCACCGGCTTCTACCGCAGGGCGAGTGAGTAAAATACGCTTCACTTTGCCCATTTCTAGAGCACGCACAGCACAGGCAACGGCTAAATAGGTTTTACCCGTTCCAGCAGGGCCAACGCCAAAATTAATATCATGATTATTAATATTTTGGATATAGTAACTTTGATTTTTACCACGAGGCTTAATTTGCAATTTGCGCGTATGAATCACCAAACCATCATCATACTCAATCGCCTCAGTGGATCCCTTGCTTTCGACAAGATCATTGCTTTCTTCTTGCAAATAGAGATGCACTTGACCAGGATCCAAACTGCCTAGCTTTTCTGCATCTGAATAAAGAGATTGAATAATGCGCTCAGCGACACGAACCGGCTTTTTATAGCCAATGATTTGAAAGATATTACCGCGACTGCTAATTTCAACGCCCAGGCGTTGCTCGATCTGGCGCAAGTGCTCATCACATTGACCGCAAACTTCCGCTAACCGCCGATTGTCTTCAGGAACAAGCTCTAATCGACTACTTTCTAACTGTGTATCCAATAATTTCCGCTTTATATTAACGTTGTAACCCACACTCTACCCTAAGAATACCGACTTTTTCAATGAACAATCAAGCCCTTGTCACTTTCTTAATTAGAGTGTGCCTCTACATATTTAGTTTAGTTTATTTTCTAAAGAAACAAGTTCTCCACGCAAAGAAAAACCGAGCACCTCAGTCACCTTCACATCAGCAAAGCCACCAATCGCACTTTCTGGGGCAACAAAATTCACAACGCGGTTATTCTCTGTACGCCCTTGTAATTCATTAGGGTTTTTCTTAGACACCCCTGTCACCAATACTGTTTGAGTGCTGCCAAGCATGCGACGGCTGATTGCCATGGTCTGCTGTTTAATACGATCTTGCAAACGTTCTAAACGCGCTTGTTTTACTTCCATCGGGATATCATCAGGAAGATCAGAAGCCGGGGTACCTGGACGACGGCTATAAATAAAGCTAAACGAATTATCAAAACCAATTTCAGCGATCAAATTCATCGTATCCTCAAAGTCTTTATCCGTCTCACCAGGAAAGCCAATAATAAAGTCAGACGATAAGCACAAATCAGGGCGCGCCTTGCGTAACTTACGGATTTTACTCTTATATTCTAAAGTCGTATGTCCGCGCTTCATCGCCGCCAAGATACGATCAGAACCGGCTTGTACCGGCAAGTGTAAGAAACTGGCAAGTTCAGGCACAGTGGCATAGGCTTCGATCAAGCTATCTGTGAACTCAACAGGGTGCGAGGTCGTAAAGCGAATGCGATCAATGCCTTCTATCGCTGCGGTATAGCTAATTAACATCGCTAAATCAGCCTTTTCTTCACTCTCATGCATCACACCACGATAAGCATTAACATTTTGTCCTAAAAAGTTGATTTCACGCACACCTTGCTCAGCCAAAGAAACAACTTCAGCGAGCACATCATCCAATGGACGAGAGATTTCATCCCCTCGTGTATAAGGCACCACACAGAAAGTGCAATACTTGCTACACCCTTCCATAATCGAGACAAAAGCCGTTGGTCCATCAGCCTTAGGCTCAGGCAAGTTATCAAATTTTTCGACTTCAGGAAACGAAATATCGACGACAGAGCGCTGGTCATTCTTAGACTCTTCCATCATCTCTGGCAAACGGTGCAAAGTCTGTGGACCAAACACTAAGTCCACAAAAGGCGCACGTTTGACGATGTTCTCGCCTTCTTGACTGGCAACACAGCCACCGACACCTATCATCACACTCGGGTTTTTCTCTTTAAATTTGCGCCAACGACCTAACTGATGAAACACTTTCTCTTGAGCTTTTTCACGTATGGAACACGTATTGACCAGCAGCACATCAGCATCATCCGGCGTGTCAGTTTTAACAAACCCTTCACTTTCACCGAGTAGTTCAGCCATCTTTGCCGAATCATATTCGTTCATCTGACAGCCATAAGTTTGAATGTATAGCTTTTTGCTCATTACTCGCTCCAACGCACCCTAAAAATTCGCTAAAATATGCACTTAAAAGACGCTACAGAATACCAGAATCTACAAAAAAATTACTATGGATCTACTCAATATCCATTTTCACTTTGGGTATAATTAAAAAATAACAATAAGCTAAATTAAGGGGGTCCTTGTGAAAGTATTCTTAGTCGGTGGCGCAGTGCGTGATGAGTTACTGGGCTACCCAATGGGAGATAAAGACTGGGTCGTCGTTGGCAGCACTCCAAAACAAATGATAACACAAGGTTATAGCCCTGTCGGTAAAGACTTCCCGGTATTTTTACACCCAAAAACCAAAGAAGAATACGCCCTCGCTCGCACAGAGCGCAAAACCGCTGAAGGCTACCATGGTTTTACTGTTCATGCCGACCCTGAGGTCACCCTCGAAGAAGACCTCATCCGCCGCGATTTAACCATTAATGCGATGGCTAAAGACCATCAAGGGCAAATCATCGACCCCTATCATGGACAAAAAGACATAAAAAACAAACTATTGCGTCATATCAGCCCGGCGTTTCGTGAAGACCCAGTCCGTATTTTACGCATTGCCCGTTTTCTTGCTCGCTATCATCATCTTGGCTTTCGCATCGCCCCTGAAACGTTAAAACTCATGCAACAAATGGTTAAAGCGGGCGAAGTGGACTCCCTTGTTGCTGAACGTGTTTGGCAAGAATCATTAAAAGCTTTACGTGAAAAAACACCAAGCTATTTCTTCTCCACACTTGAGCAATGTGGTGCGCTTGAAATTCTATTTCCCGACATTCACGCCTTAATTAACCAAGTAAAGAAAACAGCTTGGGAGAAAAAGTGCAACCTGTGGCTACACTTTTTAAGTTGTTTAAATCAAGATGCTGCATCACATATTCGTTTGGCTAGTGCATTAAAAACAACCCATTACTTAGAACACTCTGATCTTGATGAGATGATTGAACGTTTGCGCATTCCTAAATCATTTAGTCAGTTAATTTTAAAAACCGCGCAATTACATCCCATCTATTATTCACTTTCTCAGCAAAATTCTGAACAAATTTTAGATTTACTCAATCAACTTGATGCTTTTAGACAAATTCAACTTCTCAGTCATTTTGCCCACGCCTGTGATTTAAATCAAGCTAATCAGACTAGTCACAAAGAAGAATTACAAAATTATATTCAATCTGCAGAAAACATTAACCCAGCCCAGTTTATAAAACAAGGTTTGCAAGGCGCTCAAATTGGTAGAGCAATCAAAGAAAAGCGTTTAGAACTTATTGAAAAACAGAGAAACAAATCGAATTAATTAAGATTAGCAAAGTCTTCTTTTTGAGAGTTATCTGAATTATTTACTGATGGATTATTATTGATAGAGAGATTATTAGCTTGATTATCTGGAGTGATACCATGATTACGCTCAATGATTTTCGAGCCTGTGCCTAAAACCGTCTGTACTGTTGATAAAGCAATTGCGTCACTTAAATCACTTGCGCTCGCCACCCCTAAAAATAGGCTCAATGGAAAAACAGGAATGAATAGTAATCGCTTTAGCATACGACCTCTGTAGAAAACAACTATCAAAACACTTTGCCAGTATACTATAAATCTTGCTCAGATAATAAAAAACCCCGACCTCATAGAAGATCGGGGTTTTGGAA
>NZ_MDTU01000001.1:2524351-2551109 GCF_001720395.1 Piscirickettsia litoralis | reverse complement strand
TGTTAGCCTGAGGCTTTTTTTTAGTCGCCTTTGTGTGACAACAGGAACCGATTATACAGTCTTTCGCTGTTAGGTCAAGCGCTTATTGAAAATATTTTCCCTACCAAAGAAGATTGCAGGTATTCTCTTATCATAAGCACAATGTTTTTGATTTAGTCGTTGTTACTACAACTATAATTAGTTATTCTTAGCAGCAAAGCATCATCTTAGCTTTATGATATATGACATTAATAGAACAATGTTGATATAACAAACAAAACAATGAAACCGCTTCATAAGAGGGAGTACAATCAGGAGCATGACTAAACTAGAACTTACCCAGAGCAATACTCACACTCTCGCCGAACGCTTAAATCGTTTGATGAGAGAGCATGGCGTAACAACCTCTCAGCTTGCAAAAAGCACGGGTATTGCCGTTGGCACAATCAACCGCATGTCAAATGATAAAACATGCAACCCAACCATCTCATCACTCAAACCCGTATGCGACTTTTTCTCCATAACCGTCAGTCAAATGATCGGCGAGGAAGAACTGCGTAACTTTCAAAAAATTGCCACCAAATGGTTAAACGTTCCTCTTGTTCAGTGGGGACAGCTAAATAATCGACTTACTTCCGAGTCATCTACCCTGGCAACAGAAGAGTGCGAACAGATCAAAGTCAATAGCGAATTTAGCGCAAGCAGTTTTGCAACACGCATGCCTGATGACTCAATGACCCCTTTCTTCCCAAAAGACAGCGTGCTCATTTTTGATCCAGAACAAACAGTCAGCGATCGCAGTTATGTCCTTGCCTATTTACACAGCCATAACAGCTATGTATTCAAGCAATTAATTATTGATAAACCCTATCAATACCTAAAATCCGCACACTCTGAACTCGGCGCTTACTTACAACTGCAAAAGGGTGATAAGATCATTGCACCGCTCGTACAATCGAAAATAAACTTTTAATCCCAAGTAGGTCTCCATAATTTTTGAGCTGATTTAAATATCAGCTCAATTTCTTCCCTGCAATTTTTCCTCCCATCTTCTTCTAATCTAGAATGCAGAAGGCAACAAACCATAAAACATTCCTAACACCGTCCCCGACATAGATGTGCATAATACTGCGGCAATTAATGCCTTAAATGATAACTTAACATATTCTGCTCGACGTCCAGGTATTAATGCATTATAGGTTCCGATCAAAATACCAATACTCGAAAAATTTGAAAAACCACACATCGCATACACCATCATCAGCTGTGTACGTGGATCTAAACTGTGGCGCAACGCTCCTAATTGCTCAAATGCAACAAGCTCATTAATTACCACCTTTGATGCCATTAATCCAGCAGCAACATGGATTTGACCGCTCGGCACTCCCATCAACCAAACCACAGGCTCCATTACCCAGGTCATAATTCCCGTCATACTTAAATGTAAATCACCAAGATGAATCAGCGCTAAGCCTTTATCCAAAAATTTAACGACGGCAACCACACCAATCATCATCACAATAATGCCTAATAAAATTTTACCGCCTTCAAAAGCACCCAAGGTCAATGCTTCTAAACTATTGCTTGCCTCATGCTCATGAGCAACACGACCTTCTGTCATGATTTCTGTTTCTGGAATAATAATTCTTGCGATAGTCACAACCGCAGGGATTGTCACCAACACCGCTGAAATCACATGCATCATACCCACTTTACCTAGAACTCCTGATAAAATGGCAACATATAAACCCATCACAGTTCCTGCCGTCCCAGCAAGACCAACGGTCATCATGGTAAATAACTCACTGCGCGTTAATTTATTAAAATAAGGACGAATCATTAACGGCGCCTCTGAAACGCCTAAAAAAATATTAGAAGAGACTCCAACCCCCAAAGCTCCACCAACACCAAAAATCCGTTTTAGCAACCAACCCATTCCCTGGACAATTTTATTTAGAAGCCCCCCAATAGGTTAATAGCGCCGCTAAAGCGGCAATAGTAATCACCAAAGGAAGCGCTTGCAAAGCCAACACCATTAAGCTCGCCTGCCCCCCTGGTTTTATTGCAAAAGGTAAGGCGCCACCACCGATATAACCAAAAATCGTACTCGTTGCAGTCAACGTCGCACTCATCAACGCTTGAACTACAGCATTAATTGCCATAAAAACATCGGCAAACCAAGGGATCAAAAACAGCATCAACAAGACGACAATTTGTGCAACTAAGCCTCCTAACACCTGACGCCAACGGATTGCTTTACGATTTTCACTGAGTAAAAATGCAATAAAACAAAAACCAACAAGACCAATAACGCCATGTAAGATAGGGAAAAGATAATGACTCAACTGCATTGCCACACTCTAAAGGTATTCACTAAAAAATGCGATTATACCGACAATTAAGCAACAAGGTAAGCGAAAAGCGAACTATAAAATAAAAAGAAAAGAAAAAACTAAGGATATCTTGGGGGAAACGAGAGGGGAAGGAAGCCAAACACCTAGAAAGGCACCTGGCTTTTCAGGTAAACGCTTACCAGCTGTTACGTGGCTGACGCTTTTCTTGCGGCTTAGCCATGCTAACTTTCATAGGACGACCGCCATTATCTTGACCATCCAATTTCAACGCAGCTTCAGCAGCAGCTTTCTCATCAAATTCAACGAATGCGAATCCTTTAGAACGGCCTGTTTCGCGATCTTGGATCACTTTAACGCTCGTAATAGCACCGAATTGAGAGAAAAGTTCTTCAAGTGATGCATCATCTGCGCTATATGGCAGGTTTCCTACGTACAGTTTTTTCATGTAAAATCTCATTAAATAACAGTTTAACTTAAATCACGTACCAATTAGCGCTTAGTCTAAAGAATACGCTGGGTAGAGTATACACCATATCCTAGAGAACGTATACTTTCTCTAAAGATTATTTCATGCGCTGTACAGTGCTTTTAATTCAACGCATATTATTCAGCATTCCAACAGGCGATTTTTTGATTTTTTCCAATATTAATCAATGGCGGAATATCATCCTGGCATCGTGTCGATGAGATATTACAACGTGACAAAAATGGGCACCCTGATAGAGAAACTTCTCTATCCAAGCACATAGAGTGCGTGCGGCGCTGCCTTGGATCAAGAACCGGAATCGCTTTAAGCAAAGACTGTGTATAGGGGTGCCTCGCTTGATCAAGCTTCTCTGAGGGCAATATTTCAACAATTCGCCCTTGGAACATCACCAAAGTCGTTGATGTCAGCTGCTGCACAACCGCTAAATCATGACTAATAAAAATCAAACTCAACTCATGCTCTTTTAATAATGTTTGGATTAATTGGATAATTTGAGCCTGTACTGATACATCTAGCGCAGAAACCACTTCGTCTGCAACTAATAACTCAGGGCGCACAGCAAGAGCCCTTGCAATTGCCAACCGTTGACGCTGCCCTCCAGAAAGCTCATGAGGGTAATGAGCACTACTGCTCTCATTTAACCCGACTTCACTGAGTAAGTTGATAGCTTGTGCTTGAATATTTTTCTTAGGTGCGCTTTTTTGATGAAAGACCAAAACCTCCATTAGGGTTTGTAATACAGTACGCCGCGGATTCAAACTTGATAATGGGTCTTGAAAAATCAACTGTACACATTTGGCATAATCTCGTCGTTTATAGGCTTTTGAAAAAGCATCTTGACTACGATACAAGATCTGGCCTTGATTTGGCTGCAGCAACCTTAATAATAACCGCGCCAAGGTACTCTTACCCGAACCCGATTCTCCAACAATCCCCAATGACTCACCTTCGGCCAATTCAAACGAAACATCAACTAAAGCAGGGTTCCCAACAACGTTTTTAAAAAACTTTCTTTTTTGAAAACCATAACTAAAACTAAGCGCATCAACAGATAATAAATGACTCACGCTTCCCTCTGCTCAGCATAAAAGCAACGCACTAAATGACCGTAATTTATTTCTTTTAATGCGGGGCTTTTTAGACATTTACTTTCAACGAATTTGCAACGTTGATAAAAAGCACAGCCGGTGATTTTTTCTGTTAATTGCGGCTGACTCCCCGGAATAGGCTCAACTGCTTTTTTACTGTTTAGTCTTGGTACACTTGTCAGTAAAGCCTGGGTATAAGGATGAGAAGGCGATGCAAATAATTGATAAACCCCAGCAGACTCAACAATCTGCCCGGCATACATAACCGCAACTTCATCAGCAAGTTCAGCGACCACCCCCATATCATGGGTAATTAATAAAATGCTGACATTAAACTCTTCTTTTAAATTATGTAATAAAGCAATAATCTGCGCTTGTACCGTCACATCTAAAGCCGTTGTTGGCTCATCGGCAATCAAGACTTTTGGTCGGCAAATCATCGCCATTGCAATCATAATACGTTGGCGCATACCGCCAGAAAGTTCATGCGGATAACGTTTAAAACACCCTTTAGCATCAGTCAAACCCACTTTTTCGAACAACTCAATCGCCTCGCCATGCGCCTCGTTAAAGGATATTTTTTGATGCAGCCTTAGCGCTTCAACGACTTGCTTTCCCACCGAAAACACCGGATTTAACGCAGTAAATGGGTCTTGAAAAATCATCGATAAGTCACGGCCGCGCAAGCGCTTAATGCTTTGTAAACTTAAAGAAAGTAAATCCACTTTTTTTTTTGATTAATACTTTTATCAACATGATCTCTATTATTTAAAAACCAAATATGCCCATCAACACGAGCCGGAGGAAGCAGCCTTAGTAAAGAAAGCGCAGTCAATGATTTTCCTGAACCCGACTCTCCCACTAAGGCTGTCACACATCCCGGCTTTAAAGCCAAAGAAACTTCACGCACCGGGGTTAAATACTGGCCATGCCGATGCAAATGAATCGCGAGCTTATCAATTTCAATCACAGCCTCTTCCATGAAAATCCCTTATTTTCCCTTTAACCTTAATTTATTCTTGCTTAGGGTCCAGCACGTCGCGCACACCATCGCCGAGCAAATTAAAAGCAACCACAGTCACAATCAAAAAAATCCCGGGTATTAAAATCCACGGCATTTGCGCAATCCCCGTCGCCCCAGCTGTCTGTGCATTATTGAGTAATAGCCCCCAATCAACATACGGATCATTCACTCCTAAACCTAAAAAGCTCAAAAAAGACGTAATTAATAAATTTGCAGGAATCGCCAATGTCACGGTAACTAAAATAAAACCATAAAGCTCAGGTAAAATATGTAGAAACAAAATCCGTCGCCGTGAAAAACCCAATACCTTCGCCGCTTGTACATGATCTTTAGTCTTTAAAGACAGCACGCTGCCTCGTACTACCCGAGCTAACCCTCCCCAACCTAATAAACCTAGAATCAATACCATCGCATACATCACATGCAGTGGATCTAAATCCATCGGCAATAACGATCGCAAGGCAAGCAATAAAAATAAAGTCGGAATTGCATAAATCACCTCAATAAAGCGCATCACCAGATTATCTAGCCAACCGCCAACGTAACCGGCAATACCACCAATCACACACCCTAATAACAAAGAAACCAACGTTGCCATTAATGCAAGCGTTAATGAAATCTGCGCACCCCAAACAATTCGGCTAAAAATATCACGGCCATAACGATCACAACCAAAGATAAACACTTTCCCGGGTGATTTTACTCCAAATAAATGCCGATCCATTGGAATGAAACCAAATAAATGATATTCACTGCCTTTCACAAAAAATTCAATCGGGTAAGTTTCTTTTTTATTTGGGTGATATTCAATCGCAAACGTATTCCTATCAAAACTTCGTGTATAACCGTATACAAAAGGCCAAGATAAATCTCCAGTTTCAGGATCAATAAAGTGTACGGTTGTCGGCTGCATTTGGTTGGTATAAGGCTTATCGTAATCATCGGGGCCATAAGGTGCGATAAAACCTGCAAATAAGGCCAGCAAGCCGACAAACAATACGAGAATCCCCCGCAAACAGCCAAGGGATTTTTTCTAAAGCGCTGCCAAAAACTAATTCTTACCATACTATTGACTCACTTGATAGTTCACCCGCGGATCAAACCAAGTTAGCAATAAATCACCTAAAATATTGCCAATCACTAGAATTAACATCGACAGTAAAGTAATCCCAGCAATCACAGGTGTATCTTTGGCATAAATCGCTTGCAAAAATAAAGGCGTTAACCCTGGGTAATTAAAAACCACCTCAATTAAACCTGCACCACTAATCAGACCTGACAAAAAACCACCAATATCTGAGATAAAAGGCAATATTGCATTTTTCAATGTATGCTTATACACCACTGATGTTTCTGAAGCCCCTTTTGCGCGTGCGGTACGGACAAAGTCATGATGCAAAAACTCAAGCATCTGTGTGCGCACTAAACGGCTGATAAAAGCAATCGAGACAAGTGAGGCAACAATCGATGGAAAAATCACATGTTTTAAAATATCAACGACTTTTCCTATAAAAGATAATTGCTGATAGTTATCAGACGTCATACCATGCAATGGAATGGCTATATCATATTTTTGCTTTAATAAGACAATTAAGTAAATAAATAATAAAGCCAAAAAAAACGAGGGGATACCAACAAAAATATAGCTTGTCGCATTGACAAAGCGCTCAGTAAACCTGCCTCTGTTTGTCGCCGAATAAATACCAATCAAAAAGCCAAACAAATAAATAAAAAATGTGCTTAAAGCGATAATCACAAATGAGTTAAGCATGCGCGGCCAAACAAGCTTAATCACCGTTTCGTTATATAAGTAAGAGCGGCCTAAGTCACCATGAAAAACGTTCCACAACCAATGTAGATACTGCTGCCACCAAGGTTGATTTAAACCCAGCTCAGCGGTCATCTCATTTAACTGTGTTGCGGTAAAGTGGGGATTCGTTGCTTGCAAAAAAGTCACATAATTGCCAGGAGATAAATATAAAATCAAAAAAACCAACAATGTCCCCAGCAAAATCGTCGGGATCATGTAAAGAATACTCCTGAGCACATAAGCCATGCCACTCTCCTAACGCCGTATATACACTAAAGGCAAACTATATAAGCCATTAATCGAATCAATCAATTGCCTCGGATAAATTCCACCTAAGCGTTTATTCCAGGCATAACTCACCGCATCCGAAAAGACATAAATTTTCGGCTGCAGTTTACTGTAGATTTCTTGAATCTTTTTATTCAGCACCCGTCGCTGATTGATATCAACCTCATATACGCCTTGATAATACAGGTCATTGACCTGCTGCTCATCTTTAAACAAACAGGACTTATTCTCATTAATGTTATAAATATTTAAATTGCCGCCACAGGGGATTTCATTGGAAAAGTACGGCCAACCCTGCTGATAACCCGTCAAACCAATGATTACCGCCTCAAAGCCCCGATCATCCGCCACTTGCGAGGTATAACCTGTAAGCAAAGTCCAATTCGTTGGCAAAATATTAACATTTACCCCTGCCGCACGCGCATCTCGTGAGAAAATCACACCAATATTATAATAGAGCGATTGAGCCGATTCAGGCACCATAATGCTAAAACGGATCTCTTGGCCTTTGTTATTGATTAGAAAACCACGGCTATTTTTCTTAGCATAGCCTAGGTCTGCTAATAGCTTTTGGGCCTTTTTAGGGTTATAAATATATTTATTCAATGTCGGTGATTGCCATTCTTTTTGCGCTAAAGGTACTGGCCCATAAGCAGGATAACCAATGCCTCCTCGCAATATTTCGATCATTTTTTCTCGATCCATCAGCATGCTCATGGATTGGCGGAATTTTTTATTACGAAATAACCGCTCTAATTGAGGCTTGCTTTTTAAATTCCAGTTAAAACTTAAAGACATGTTTAAAAGCGATGGGCCCACATTAAATAGTAATTTAATCGGTTCGCCCTTATGGATGGCTTCTTTAACTTGTCGAAGTGAACTTGCATTAGATAAATCAATATCATCAATAATACCGACTAAAAATAAATTCAATGGATTAGACTCTAATCCTGCGTAAATCGTCACACCATCGATATAGGGTACAGGCTGCCCCCACGCATCTTGGTTCCATTTAGCAAAGTAAGGATTTTTCTTTAAAATCGCCCGACCTTCTTTTAACTGCTCAACAATAAAAGGTCCTGGAGAGATAATTTGTTCTATTGGTGTACTCAAAGTCCACATTTTACGTACGGCTGCCGCCCCCCCTTGCTGATAAGCCTGCCAAAATATTTTCGCCGGCCAAGGAGTTAACGAACTTAAAGTTGGCAGCGCCAATGCATAGGGCTTTGGAAAAATAACAATAAATGTTTTATCATTAATTTTTTTAAATTCGATTTTTTCTTTATTAATATACAAGGGCGCGTATAGATTAGAGCCTAGTTTTGCGTCTTGATGAATCCAAGCCGTTGTCACGAAATCTTCTGCAGTAATCGGCGAGCCATCACTAAAATATAAATGATCACGTAACTCTACCGTTAAAACTCGCCCATCACTACTGAAATAATATTGCTTTGCCATATAAGGCACATATTCGCGCGTTGCTGGATCTCGAATTAAAGCAGCGACCCCATTAGAAATTCGTTGAGGTAACGCGCCAGCAGTAGAGGTTGTAAAGGGATTAAAGCCCATTAACTGAGCATTTTGTTTAACCTTCAGTTGCCCACCGTAACGCGCTTCACCCTGCTTTGCCGATGTCCAAGCACTTGGAAAGCGAAAGGGTTCAGCAAAACTAACGATCCAGAATAGACTGAAAATAATTAAGGTTGTCATCCATAACAACCTCATAGTCATCTCCTTTTATATCATGATGCCACGGCTCTGATGACCCGTTTGTTAGATCTGCCCTTGATTAAATCATCATGCAATAGCTGGCAGGCTATTGTTGCCTCTTCTTTTAATACGAGGCAAGAAATTTTTACCTCAGACGATGACAGCATATACACCTCGATATCCGCCTGCTCTAAAGTTTGCAATAATTGAGCGGTAATTGCAGACTGTGCTAATAGTCCTGAGCCGATAACGGAGACTTTTGCTAACTCATACTCAATCACAAAATTAAATACACTATAGCCAGGTTGAAGCTTTGTTCTCTCCAAAATTGTCAATACTTTTAATTGATCAAGCATCGAAACCGAAAAGCTCACTTGCGTTCTTTCTTCTTCTTCAACACGTTCATGGACAATCACGTCAACATTCACACCCACTTTTACAAATTGATCAAATAGTTCTGCCATTTGTTTTGAAGTAAGGCCGGCAAGCACAACTCTGGCTATATTTTTATCCACAGAGAGACTCGTCACCTGCACATTATTTTTACAAGCTTGCTTAACTCCTGAATGAACCAAAGTATAATCCCGCTGTTCTTGACTAAATGTATCTCGCACTACAATCGGAATATTATATTTGGCACCAATTTCTACACAACGCGGATGCAAAACTCGGCTACCTAATATTGCCATTTCACGGGCAACTTGATAATCCAACACTTTTAATAAGCGCGCACCTTTAACTCGGTTAGGGTCTGCACTGTAAACCCCTTCAACATCGGTATTAATTTCACATAAATCGGCATTTAAGAATGCAGCAAGCGTCGCCGCCGTTGTATCGCTGCCTCCGCGCCCTAAGGTCGTCAGCTCGCCCAAAGTATCAATCCCTTGAAAACCCGCAACCACAGGAATTATTCCCTGCTGCCAACACTCACTGATTTTGCTAATGTTAATACTTTTAATCTGTGCAGAACCATGAGTGCTGTCTGTACAAATCGCTAGCTGGTGAGCCAAAAAAGGTTTAGCCGGAATATTGTCTTGCTTTAAGGCCGCCGCCATTAAACCTGCACTGACCTGCTCCCCTGCTGAAACCACCATGTCATAACTTGCCGCATCAATTGGATCATTTAAAGCCTCAGTTAAGCCCACAAGGCGATTGGTTTCTTTGCCCATCGCACTGACAACAACTACTATTTTTTTCATACCTGACTGATACTGTCTGGCAATACGTTGTGCAATCTTATGGATTTTCTCAACACTTTCAACAGAAGTGCCTCCATATTTTTGAACGATGACACTCTGTTTTGACAACTGATGGTACATGGATACCCTTTATATTTATAATACGGCCTCACCTTGCCACAATGACTCTATCGACTGAGGCTTTCGAATTATAGTATAGCAAGATCCGTGGACAAGTACCTCAGCAACATGCGGCCGGCTATTATAATTTGAAGACATCGATGCGCAATAAGCTCCACAATCATCTATCGCTAATAAGTCTCCAGACTCAATACCAGCAATATCACGATCCCGACCTAACCAGTCTGTCGACTCACAAATGGGTCCTACGATATCTATCCTCTTATCAACACTTCTTTCATTTTCTTTCTTGCGTTTAAGCGCTTGAATATGGTGATAAGCCTGATAAAGCCCTGGACGCGCAAGCTCAGTCATTCCGGCATCGCAGATAACAAAACGCTTGTCACTACCTTCTTTACAATAAATAACTTCAGTTAATAGCTTAGCCGCGGATGCGCTAATAATTCTCCCAGGCTCGATAATCAGCTCTGCGCCTGTTGGGCCAATGACTTTCTCAAGCATACTTGCATATTCACTAAAGCTAAAACAACACTTTTCATCATGGCGATAGCCTACACCAATCCCCCCACCCATATCGATAAAACGCCCGACTAAACCTTTTTTAAGCAATCTTTGATAAAGTTTTGCCATATAGTTTGCCGCCGCAGCAATAGGCTCTAATTGCATAATTTGACTGCCGATATGACAAGATAGCCCACAATACTCTAAATTTTCATTTGCCTCCAATAAAGTAAGCGCTTGATCAAATTCAACCTTGGCTAAACCAAATTTATTATTGTGAATGCCAGTTGTAATATTTTTATGCGTTTTCGCATCGATATTTGGATTAACACGCAAACACACCGCTGCTACTTGATTATTCTTTTCAGCGACTAGAGCAATTTTTTAAGCTCAGCAAAAGACTCAACATTAAATAAGCCAATACCAACATCCAGTGCGTATTTTATTTCATTCGCTGTCTTGCCTACTCCTGAAAAAACGATATTTTTAGCCTCTAGCTCAGCCTTTAAAGAGCGCATAATCTCACCTTGCGAAACCACATCAGCGCCATAGCCTTCTCTAAAAATTGCTTGTAATATTGCCAAATTACTCGATGCTTTCACCGCATAGCGTAAATGCGTTTTTATCTTAACCTCGTCAAAAGCCTGTTTAAATTCTTGGCAATTCTTTTTTAAATCGCTTTCAGAGTAGACGAAACACGGCGTGCCGACCTCTTTTGCAAGCTTGGCTAACGAAACACCATCACAATACAGCTCATTATTTTTATAAAAAAAACTCGACATCAATAAACCATTATTATCGGCCACTAGACTTACTCACTTTACCATGCCAAAGTAGAGATTAATTTGCAATACGACAAAAATGTAAGGAAAAAATTCATGAAGCGCCATGTTATTCAAACTGACAATGCACCTGCCGCGATTGGGACGTACTCACAAGCGATACAAGTTAAAGATACTGTTTATATTTCAGGGCAAATTCCACTCGATCCTAAAACATCAGAAATCACGGATGATGATTTTGAGGGTCAAGTTCATCAGGTATTCCGTAACCTAGCGGCAATCTGCAAAGCGGCAGGCGGTTCTATCGATGATATCGTTAAATTAAATCTCTATTTAACAGATTTGGACCAGTTCGCAAAACTTAACTTAGTCATGCAAGAGCACTTCAAAGCCCCCTTTCCAGCACGTGCTGCAGTTGAGGTCAGCGCTTTGCCAAAAGGAGTACAGGTCGAAGCAGATGCAGTGTTAGTTTTGGAAAATGTTTAACCAACCTCTCTAGCAGACCGGCACTGCTAGAGACTCTCCTCCCAAAGCTCTTTCTTTACCTACATCTCCTTGATGTACATCTATTTGATGTTTAAAAAATAGCAGGCTTTTCTCCACAACTGCGAGTCTAGCAGTATCAGAACATCGAGGCCCTAGCCCTTGCTGTTTAGGCAAACCGTTAAATTCTTCAAATTGCAATTGACGTGCAAGCTCTGCATCCCATACTTCCTGGATTTTTGATGTCATTTTCTTAGCATCACTGAGACTAGCTTGCCTGCTCTCACTTAAGCGTTGATAAGTGCTCTGGAATAGTTCTATGTCTCCATAATTCTTTACATTTTTCGCAAAAGTTTGCAGCTCAGTATCTGTGCAATCATCAAGCACTCTTTCGGTCCGAGCGCTCTTTTTGACACCAGAAGAAGTAGAATGAGATGCTTTATAGCCTACAGCGCCACCCAGCGGCCCAGCGACTAATTGAGTAAAATCGTCATAATCGAACTGTGTTACCGGGCCTACCGAAATAACATTGCTAAAGTGGCCGCAACTGTAACTACCATTATGAGCAATAATTTGTGGTGTCCTACCAGAGTCAATCATACTTTTCATTTCAGCGAATAAAGCAGCTTGCCCATTTATCAATCTTTCTCGATCCACAAGAATAATATTATGCGCTAAAAAGAAGTCATCACTAAAAGCACCAAACAGCTCAACACTCTTCGTAATATCTGAACGTTGAGAAAGCTGACGAATAAAGGCACCCAAGTTTTTCTTCAACTCAGTCAAGTTTTCTGGAGCACTACCATCATCAGTTAATGGCAATAATTTCCCCATTCTCGAAAAATCTTCTTTATAAGCATGATGTGCAGAAACGTAAAGCACTCGGAGTCTCTCAAGATCACTCGACTCCTGTATATTTTTTAGCATGGCTTGCCATCCGGCTTGCTTCGCAGCCTGCTCAGAAAGTCGAGGATTAACTGCTCTGCCAAGACTCACTATTAAGCAGTCGTTATCACCGGCCCCACCATTTCTTTTATGCTCATATGTCATGTCATCACCTTAGTCTTGCTCTAAAAAAGCTATCAACGGCTATACCATTCAACCATACCTTATAAACAAAAAAAATGGTAATTTTATCCGAGTCTTTACCATAAACGCCTCTGGCAACAGCATAGTCTGCTTGGTCTAAGTAAAATAAAGGGACAACACTCTTTTTACATCACCATAATAACGGCTGAGAACATAACAAAAATTTTGGAATAATCGATTTAGTAAATCAGCCGGTGGTAGCCGTATTTATAACCTGAACTACCACAATAAATTTTGCTTTAGGTTTAGCAGGGCGAATTGTTTACTTCTTATAGGTCTCAGGCAATTTATAGGCACAAAAGATGCTGATGACAAAACCAACAACAAGCACTTGAAGAGCATATTGATAACTGATTAAAGAATACTGCATCACACCGTCTACTTTATGATCACCAGCAAGGCCCATCAGCCAACCGGTCAGCGGCTGTAATAAGGTCGGTGCGGTCATGATAATCACTGACACAAAGCCCAAAGCAGAACCAACGATTTTTCCAGGATTCGATGCTTGTGCTGCTGGATAGCCTAAGATTTGCGCGGCAGTAAAGAAGCCAAGCAAGAAGAATAAGCCAATATAGCTCGAATAACTCAAGCCATGCGCATATAGAATGACCAAGAAAATAACCAATGAAATCACCGCTGAAACTATCATCGGTAAGCGGCGCTGTCGCAAGAAATCAGACACAAAACCAACCACCGTTGATCCAACGATTGTGCCAATAAAAATCATCATATTAATCGTTGCAGCCTCAGTGGCTGAAAAACCATGACCTTGTTGCATAAAATGAGAACCAAACAGCCCTCCTAGCAGCATAATCGGTAAGTTCATCAACGCAATATATAAACCAATCAGCCAGTTATGTGGGTTTTTCACCAAAATAGCCAGTGTCTGCCAAAAGCCAACCTTATCAGCTGGGTTTATTTGCAGTTTAGCGTGCTGCCTAGAAACAGGCGCATCTTTAACAACAATAAACACAATCGCTAATAAAACCACACCAATCAGCGCAACACCATAGAGCGCCTCACGCCACCCCCATTGCTCAATCATCATTGTGAGCGGTGTCTGAGAGACTGCGCCACCGAGCATCCCTATCGTTACAATCATGCCAGAAGCGGTCGCCATGCGATTTTCAGGAAGCCATTGAGAGGCTAAACGTAAGATACTTAATAAACAAAAAGCCGCAGAGATTCCCTCAAGAAAGCGAGCAACCACTAAGAACCAGGAGCTACTTGCACTGGCAATTAACAGTGTACCAATAATGCACATCACCATGCCGTAAATAATCACCCGGCGTGAGGACAAACGATCAACCAAGACTCCTGCCGGGTACAGCAATATGGAATCAGCAAGAAAGTAAAACGCAGAGACTAAGCCAATTTGAAAAGCAGATAAATGAAAGGTTGTCGTCAAACTCCCAGCCAAAGAATTAAACATGTTCATTTGAATAAATTCGTAGAAGAAAAACAAGCCACCGACCAAACTGATGGCCCAGGCTTTCATAGAGGAGGTTTTTGTGGACAAGGCAGTTAGATCTGGGGACGTGGATAAATCACTCATCGTGCAGGAAACCTTATTTTTGACACAAACGGCAGAACACTAACAAACTATGCACAAAAATTCAACTAATAATTTCAAAACACCAATCTTCTGATTTATTTATATTTATCATAAACCTAGTTATTGAACACACTATAAAAAATCTATAATTCAAAGCACTAGCATCTCACATCAATACCCGTACATTATTCCTAACTCATTAAACTTTATATAAATCACCAGCAACTAAAACTCTCTTTTAATCTTCTACTAACCTTAAGTCTATAGACACAAAAACGAGATCACTATGTCACTGAAACCACTTGTTCTCACACTCACCGGCTTACTCGTGCTCACCATAAGCGCTTGCAGTCGCCCGCCTCAAGATAGCGCTGACTTCATCGCAAGCATTCAAGAAGGTGCTGCACACTCTAGCGAACAAAGCCAAATTGTCGATCAAAATTTCGAAACTGTAATCAGCGCTATTATTACTAACTCGAATAATTGCTTAACTAAAGACAGTAAATCGATCATCACGCCCTCAATTTATCTGACTGGCAAAAACAAAGCCACATTTAGCCTTCAAATCCCCATTGAGGCTGATCATTTTTGGCAAATGATTCCTAAAGGTGGCATCTACGTTCTTGTTGCAACCATCAGCGCCGTCACTCAGCAAAAAACCAAGCTCACAATTTATACTGAGAAATCGGGGCGGCCAGCAATGAAAACACTGATGGACTGGAGTCATAATAAGGCAAACAGCTGCTCGCTTTATTAAGATAAAATTAAGTAAATTATCAGGCTATTTACATTAAGCTTCTTTTTTATTATTACTAATACTACATTACAAAAGGCATGATTATGATGATAAAAAAAACTTCACTATTGCTAATTTCACTGATTCTCACCGCTTGCGCAGGAGCACCAAGTAATCCTCAACAAGCCGATCAATGTGAAGAAGGTCTAAAACAAGCCTATAAAGAACTCGACTATGCCAAAACCAAAGGTCTCGATGGCACCGTCGATTATACCAAAGCGGCAAGTTTACTGTCCGCGGCAAAAATCCAACAACAATTTAATAAATTTCCAAACTGTATTAACAAAGTTGAGCGCGCCCGTTATTACATTAAGCAAAGCCAAAAGTAGCATGAATCATGCTGCTTGGCTCTCTAATATAATTCGCAAACCTTCTTTAATCTCACCCCCAGGGGTAGGTGTTGCTTTATGGATCACTTGATCATTATCCCAGATAATTAGATCATTATCCTGCCAAGTATGAGTAAAGGTCGATTCATCTTTTAAGCTAGACTCAGCAAGCTTGGCTAATACTCGTTCTGATTCTGTTTTTTCCACATCACAAATATGCGATAGAAACTTATTATTTGTATATAAAGCACATCGATTAATGTGACGATGCTGCCATACCAAAGGGTGAATAGCTTCAGCCTTGCCGACATTTTGCATGCCAACATAAGAAACATTCTTAGTAAAGCAACCTGTTTTTCCATCTAAATAAGATTTTAGATGCTCTGGTAATGCCTGGTAAGCTTGAACCATATCAATAAACGAAGTCTGTCCACCTGCTTTTGGTGCTTGACGAATATACAACGCAGTTGCCTGCGGGGGCACATCCAATGAAGCGCCATCAGAATGCCAAAACACGCCTGCCTGTCGGCCCAATTTTTTAGGCATTCTCCCTATTTGAAAGTCGAGTAACAAAGGGTTCTCCTTCAATTGCTAAAGGGGCCTTTGCTAAAGGTAAAATACCTGCCATTAAATTTTTAAATTCAACTAAAGTCAAATCAACATTCCTAAGCAATAACAATTTATGCTCAAACAGCAAGGACCTAATCTCTGTACCCTCCAAATCACCCAAAGAAAACTCTCTAATTTCTAATCCTATTCGCTTATTAAATTCCATAACAATATCCTTATATGAAATTACAAATTAATTAAAGACACGC
Organism: Piscirickettsia litoralis; assembly: GCF_001720395.1. Taxonomy (NCBI): domain Bacteria; kingdom Pseudomonadati; phylum Pseudomonadota; class Gammaproteobacteria; order Thiotrichales; family Piscirickettsiaceae; genus Piscirickettsia; species Piscirickettsia litoralis. Next base: position 2,534,697 of record NZ_MDTU01000001.1, on the reverse strand, counting down.
AATCATATTAGCCCTTTTATAAGTTCTTATAAATTATTTATTATTTACACATCGTTAGGTTATTGTTAAAAACATAATCAGAACACAAATCGATCATATAAATTCATCCGCTCTTGCCCCACCTAAACAGTAAAGCCGCCAATCGCTAAAACTTATCGCCTTGCTAAAAACATGCTATATTATGCCTTTCAATTTTCAGACAGTTATATACGAGTAATCTTCATTTAGGTGCCAAAACGTCATGCAACGAAAAATATTAGCAACTACAGCCCTGTACTACGCCAACGGCTCTCTTCACTTAGGCCATATTATCGAAGCAATTCAAGCAGATATCTGGGCTCGCTTCCAACGTATGCATGGCAATGAATGTTACTTAATCAGTGGCAGCGATGCCCACGGCACCCCCATCATGCTCCGTGCAGAAAAAGAGGGAATCAGTCCAGAAGAACTCATTGCCCGCTTTGCCAAAGAGCATGAACAAGATTTTAAAGGCTTTAATATCAACTTTGATAACTTCTATACGACCCATAGCTCTGAAAACAAAGAGCTGGTTAGCCACATCTATAACCAACTTGATAAAAATGGTGATATAGAAAAACGTACGATTATTCAAGCCTTTGACCCTGAGGAAAAAAATGTTCTTACCTGACCGCTTTGTTAAGGGTGAGTGCCCAAAATGCGGTACGGCCGATCAGTACGGTGATTCTTGCGAGTCTTGTGGCGCCACTTATAGTCCGTGCGATTTAAAAAACGCGATTTCTGTCGTTTCAGGCGCAACACCGATAGAAAAAGAATCCGAGCATTACATTTTTTAAACTCACTAATTATGAAAACATGCTCAAAACATGGATCCAACAAGGGCACCTGCAAGAAGAAATCGCCAATAAGCTAAATGAGTGGTTTGAAAGCGGCTTAAGCGATTGGGATATTTCCCGTGACGCACCTTATTTTGGTTTTGAAATTCCAAACGCTCCTGGCAAGTATTTTTACGTCTGGCTGGACGCACCGGTTGGTTATATGGCCAGCTTTATGGATCTTGCCAAAAAGAAAAATCTTGATTTTAACGAATTCTGGAAACAGGACGATCAGACTGAATTGTATCATTTTATCGGCAAAGATATTGTATATTTCCATAGTTTATTTTGGCCGGCCATGCTTGAAGGGGCAGGTTTTCGTAAGCCGAGTAATGTCTTTGTTCACGGCATGCTCACCGTTGATGGGCAGAAAATGTCAAAGTCTCGCGGCACCTTCATCAAGGCGAGCACCTACTTAAATCACTTAAGCTCTGAGTATTTACGCTACTACTTTGCCGCCAAACTGAACCGTCGCATTGATGATATTGATTTAAACCTCGAAGACTTCACTCAACGAATTAACTCTGATCTCGTCGGTAAAGTTGTCAATATCGCCAGTCGCTGTGCTGGTTTTATAAAAAAACGCTTTAACAATCAACTTGCAGAAACATTAGATGACCCTACTTTATTTGATGAATTCAGCAAGCAAGCCGATACCATTGCCAATTATTACGAGTCCCGTGACTTCGCTTTTGCCATGCGTGAAATCATGGCACTTGCCGATAAAGCCAATCAATATATTGACCATTACAAACCTTGGCAGCTTATCAAAGAAGAAGGTCAGGAAGAAAAAGTCCATCTAGTGTGTACGATGGGCATCAACCTTTTCCGTATGCTTGCGCTTTATCTAAAACCCGTCTTACCTGAGTTAAGTAAAGATGCTGAAGCCTTCTTAAATATAAATTCTCTCACTTGGGCAGAGAGTCAATATGCTTTATTAAATCATCAGATCAATAACTTTAAACCGTTGATGAAACGCATCGAGCCGGCACAAATCGACAAAATCATCGAAGAAACCAAAGAAGAACTCGCCAAAGAAGCCAGCATCGGTACAACACCGACTGTTAACGCTGACAAAGAAGATAATTTACTAAACAAAGACCCTATTGCCGAAACCATTTCGATTGATGACTTTGCAAAAGTTGATCTGCGTATCGCTAAAATCATCAAGGCTGAACACGTTAAAGAAGCCAATAAATTACTTCAGTTGACCTTAGACTTAGGCGGCGAAACTCGTAATGTCTTCGCCGGCATCAAATCCGCTTATCAGCCCGAAGAGCTCGAAGGCAAACTCACTGTCATGGTAGCAAACCTAACACCTCGTAAGATGCGCTTTGGTATCTCAGAAGGCATGGTTCTAGCTGCAGGCCCTGGCGGTAAGGATTTCTGGATCCTCAATCCAGATGACGGTGCTATGCCAGGTATGCGTGTAAAATGACAATGAAAGCTGTATCCATTGAAGCAATCGAGGCACTGCTACCACAGACCCAGTGCACTCGCTGTGGCTACCCTGATTGCAACGCCTATGCAAAAGCCGTTGCAGCAGGAACGGCTCATAACCAATGCCCACCAGGCGGACCAGAGACCATCATCAAACTCTCTGAGCTATTGGATCGTGAAGTCAAAGTGCTCAATCCAAAAAAACGGTCAGCACGGCCCTAAACTTATGGCGAAAATTGATGAGTCACGTTGCATCGGTTGTGTAAAATGCATTAAGGCCTGCCCCGTCGATGCGATTTCCGGTGGACCTAAGCGCATGCATACTATCATTCAAAGTGAGTGTAGTGGCTGTGAGCTTTGTATCGCCCCCTGCCCGATGGATTGCATTGATATTATTCCTGCACCAATCCAATACAGTGAACTACAATCAGAGCAGTATAAACAGCGTTATCACGCTCGCACCCTACGTTTGGAACGTGACCGAGAAGAAAAGCTCGACGCTCAACGCCAAGCACGTCAAGGTGGGCTGAAACAGGCGCAGTCTGAGCAAGCTACCATCAAGGCACGCCAAGACTTTGTTAAAGCCGCCGCCGCTCGTGCTAAGGCCAAACGACTCGCCTAAAAAAAATCAAAATTAAAATGAAAAAACAAACAGGACAACGCTGTGAACGCTGCCAAACGACGCCTTATTTTTGAACAGCTACAGGCTGATAATCCAGAGCCGACCACTGAGCTTAATTTTAATAACCCCTTTGAATTACTCATTGCGGTGATCCTATCGGCTCAAGCAACAGACATCGGGGTCAATAAGGCAACAGTTAAGCTCTTTGCTGTCGCCAATACGGCAGAACGTATATTAATGCTCGGCGAAGAAGCTCTCAAAGACTATATTAAAACCATCGGCCTTTATAATAATAAAGCGGCCAATATCATCAAAACCTGCCAAATTTTACATGAACAATACCAAGGTGAAGTGCCAACTCAGCGTAAAGAGCTTGAAGCCTTACCTGGTGTTGGTAGAAAAACAGCGAATGTCGTGTTAAATACCGCCTTTGGCGAACCAACACTCGCCGTCGATACTCACGTCTTTCGCGTCGCCAACCGCACTGGCCTTGCCCCTGGCAAAACCGTGCGGCAAGTGGAAGATAAACTCTTAAAAGTCATTCCAAAAGATTTTTTACGTGATGCTCACCACTGGCTGGTATTACACGGCCGCTATGTCTGCCAAGCACGCAAGCCAAAATGCAATGATTGTGTTATTAATGAATTATGTGAATATAAAGCTAAAATACTATAGCTTAATTCAAAACAATAATTATATTATATTTAGATAAAATAGCAGGTAAAAATCATGTTTTCAGATAACCGCACCGAACTACGCAAACAATTTTTTGATGCTTGGAGCAAACAAGAAAACAATGAAATTTTATCGCCCTTAGAAGTGACAATTTGCCAAGTCATCGCTGAACATCCTGAATATCACTTTATTTTTAGCAATATGGACCGCTATATTAACCAAGATTATTTACCAGAATTTGGTGAGGCGAACCCTTTTTTGCATTTGTCTATGCACCTGGGCATCCGTGAGCAAGTCTCGACCAACCGTCCCAAGGGTATTAGCCAAATCCATCAAAGTTTAAGTATCAAATTAGGTAATAATCTAGAGGCTGAGCACCTTATGATGGATGCCCTTGCCGAAACACTCTGGCAAGCACAGCGAGATAATCAAGCACCTGATGAGGCTCAGTATATTAAACGCCTAAAGAAAATACTAAAGCGATATAATTAAAAATAAATTTACTTTATTTTTTTATCATCATCCAATCAGGGCTAAAATTGACGAGTTTACCCCAAAGAAAATCAACATCTTTCAAAATTTCTGACTGGCTTCGCAATACTGGCAAACTCCGCAGCGTGTAATTTTTATGTTCTTTTTGATCTTTCCATAAACTAACAACAAAATGATGCCTTGGATTATTAATATTGTGCATGACCGCCGCACAGAGCGCATGCGCATCTTTTAACCCCGGTGCCCAAATATTACGCTGGGCATCAAGAAAATGCTCTACACAATCTTCTTTAACGGTACACTCGGCTACTCGCATCACCTCACACTTGGAAATTGCCGTAAAAAAATCGTCACATTCTCCGTTAATCATTAGGCTAAGCTCAAAAACACTTAACGATAACAAACGACATGAATTATCTGCATCTGTGCCACATAACTCAAGATGGGGTCTTTGATTAAAGGCTTCAAAGGCGTCTCGGTCTTGCCAAAAATCGAGCACACTCACTTCATCTTCATTGTGGCAATCCCACCCCCCTGCTTGTGCGACAAAGCCAGGAGCAACATTCAATTCTTTTTGCCAATCACTTTGCTGCTTAGCAAAAGCATCTCTTTGATTGTCCAAGACTTCCCCACAGATCCACTGCACTAGCATCGCAGCTACCTAGTATTACCCCTCAATACCTTTAGGTGTAGAACATTTCTGGAATATTCGTTGCATAAAGAAAACAACTCGCTGTTCAGTAGTGGAATTTTTCAGGATGAAAAAAGTCTTATGTAGTATGTTTGCGAAGACTAAGAAAGGGAAAAGGCGTAAAGTCTGGCGGAGGGACAGGGATTCGAACCCTGGAAGGGCTATTAACCCTTGCCGGTTTTCAAGACCGGTGCATTCAACCGCTCTGCCATCCCTCCGTAAAGACGGAATGCATAATATAAGAGATTGATTTCAAATGCAAGGGCTGGCTTGATTTTTTTGATGCAGTCGATAATGTTAAAGGTAGCATGTTAGTCAATTTGTGGAGACGACGATGTTTGAACAAAAACCAACTATAGAACGCCGTGGCGAGTCCATTCTCGCCACCAACAAGGTGTTGCGCAACACTTACTTCCTACTCGCTTTAACACTCGTTTTTAGTGCGATCACAGCGGGCTATGCGATGGTTGCCCAAGTCACCCCTTTAAACCCGATCATCACTCTCGTTGTCTACTTTGCCCTGCTCTTTGCCACTCAAGCCCTACGCAACAGCGTCTGGGGGTTAGTCCTTGTCTTCGCCCTCACCGGCTTTTTAGGCTATACCATAGGCCCCATACTCAATTTCTACATAACAACCTTTAGCAACGGTAATGAGCTGATTATGATGGCACTAGGCTCCACTGGGGTCGTTTTCTTCGTGCTCTCAGCCATCGCCATGACCACCAAACGTGACTTTACCAACATAGGGACGTTATTGTTCGCAGGTGTCATTGTTGTCCTTGTGGCCGTTGTTGCAAACTTATTCTTAAAGCTTCCCGCTCTAGCCTTAGCCATATCTATCGTATTGGCTTTAATTTCAGCAGGTTACATTCTTTATACAACAAACATGATCGTCAGAGGCGGTGAGAATAACTATATTTCGGCCACGGTGATGCTTTATGTCTCTTTGCTGAATATCTTCTTGACCTTATTGCAACTTTTTGGCATGTTTGCAGGCAATCGCGACTAGAGCTTTAAAGCGACTCTAGTTTGAACAGCAACAAAGCCCCCTTCTGGGGGTTTTGCTATCTTAGCAAGTTAATTTAGGATGGGTTATTTTGGCTGCAATGACAGGACATATTAAAAAATCATGAACTTTGCTATTTTTATTCAATGCTCCCCTTTCGAGCATCAAGGTAGCTTAAGCGCCTACCACTTTAGCCAAGCTGCCGTACAATCAGGGCATAAAATTCAGCAAGTGTTTTTTTATCAAGCCGGAGTCCTTCATGGCCAAACTCATGTCATTCTACCCAGCGATGAAGTAAATATTATTGAGCTTTGGCAACAACTTGCCAATCAACACCATATCCCGCTGCGCTTATGTATTACACAAGCCGAAGAGCACGGCATCACTGAGCCAGTCCAACCTTTTAAATTAAGCGGGCTCGCCGAATTTTTTTGCAGAGTCTAGTCAAGCAGACCGCCTCATTAGCTTTAAGGGCGCTCAATAATGAAAAGCCTGGCAATTATTCTCCAAACCGCCCCCTATGGCAATCATACTGCACAATCTGGCTTAAATGCAGCTTTAGCCGCTTCTGCAATGATCGAAGATTTGAGTGTATTTTTTGTCGGCGATGGCATCTTACAGCTGAAAAAAAATCAAAGTACAAAAGCATTAAAATGCAAAAATCAGCTCCCAGTTTATCAACTACTCACGCTTTATGATGTAGAAAATATTTATATCGACAGTACGGCTTTACAACAATATAGCCTCACTCATAACGATATTCAGCACTCTTATACACGACTAAAAACCACTGAAATTTACCAATGTATTTATTCACATGATCACTTATTGAGCTTTTAATTCAGTTATGGCAACCTTACATCTCATTCAATCATCACCGTATCAAACCACCGCCTTATCGCGCTGCCTAGAGCAATTGCATGAAAAAGATGCTATTTTACTGCTTGAAAATGGTGTTTATGCAACAAGCATAAGCTATCAATTGACAAAAAAAGCGTCTACGCCTTGCTTCGCTCTGGAGGCTGATTTAAAAGCACGGGGGATTGATCAACTAGATTCAAGTATTACGGTTATAGATTATAAAAAATTTGTTGAGCTAATCGCTCAGTTTGACAATAGTTTAACCTGGAATTAAGCCCAAAAATGCTTCAATTTAATCAGCAAATCATCGAAACAGACGCCTCTGGCTACTTAAAAAATCCAGCCGATTGGCATCAAGAATTAGCCCCGATTATCGCCGAACAAGAAGGCATTACCTTAACAGCTGATCATTGGGAAATCATTCACTTTGTCCGTGATTTTTATCAAAAGTACAATACTTCACCGGCAATTCGCATGTTAGTGAAAGCCTTAAAAGAAGAATATGGCCCTAACAAAGGCAACAGCCTCTATCTGATGAAGTTATTTCCACAAGGCGCGGCAAAACAAGCGACTAAAATTGCAGGTCTTCCTAAGCCAGCTCGATGTATTTAACGTGCTAGGCTGCTGAAGGTCGATTTAATAATGGTGACCTTTTCTCATCTGCTTTAACCGTAAAATAAAAACAAGTGCCATGACCAACACCTTCAGACTCTAACCAAATTTTACCACCATGATTCTCAACCACCTTGCGGCAAGTAGCGAGACCTAAACCACTGCCCTCCTGGCCTTCCACATTATTCAAACGCTCAAAATTATCAAACACTTTATGATGATAGGCAGGGTCTATCCCTACGCCATTATCTTGCACGCCAAATACGTAATAACCCTGCTGCTCAGAACAGCTGATTTTTATTTCCGGCTTTTTATCAGGTTCAATGTATTTTAATGCATTCGCAATTAAATTTTGGAACACTAAGGAAAGCAATGACGGGTCTGCGGCAATCGTCGGCATTACATCATGCTGCACATCGGCTTGCTTTTCTTGTAAATCAACCTCTAATGCTTGCAGCGCATCTTCAATAACGCCTGTAATCGAGATTTGAGGCTCAATCTGCACCTTGCCCGAGCGAGAGAACGATAAAATCGCATTGACGAGCTGAGTCATCCGACTCACACTTTTTTGAATATAATCAATACTGTCTTTTACTTCTTCAGTTTGATTATCCGCCAAATTTGTCTCTAAAATCTGGCTGTAAATGCTCAAGCGCCGCAATGGTGATTTTAAATCGTGTGAAGCTGCGAAAGCAAAGCGCTCTAAATTATCGTTCACTTCATGCAAGTTAGTATTTTTGTCCTGTAAAGCTTGATGTAATTGGGCAAGCTCTAACGCATCCCCTAGCGTTCTTGCCATCATCTCAGCAATTTCTAAATCAAACCAATCAAACTCTTCTTCTCGCGCTTCTGTAGAGACAAAACCCAGGGTGCCATAAAATTTTTGATCAATAAAAACCGGCATACCGATGTAGGACTGTAATCCAAGCTCTTTACAAGCAGGGTGATCACGCATTGCCCGAATTGCACCAACATGCAAATAAGTCACTGTCCGCTTATGACGAACAACCGTTTCACAATACATCTGATCCAATTTTGACACTGAGCCTTTTTTCAATTCGGCAAGTGAAGAAATTGAGGCAACAATTTTATGGTCATCACCATCCACTTCGCTCAAAAATCCCGTTTCCAAGCCTAACAGTTGAATCCCTGCATTTAAGTAAGCAATCAACATTTCAGCAAAATTTTCATAATTTGAGGTCGTAACACGATATAATATTTTTAAATGTTCATTGTGCTGGTAATACTGCATACCTGCTGCATTATCGTAAGTTTTAATGTTCTGCTGCTCTTGGCAAATGAGCATCACACTGCCGTCGGGTTCAGGGTAGCTTGTCACCAATACCGAAATAGAGTCCCCGTAAATCGAACGAAGTTCTGCAGGCTGTTTTTTTAAGCTTGCAGCGCAATCAATCGGCCGACCCTCTAAATCAAATAAGAACTCTTTGACCTCAGCGCGATTGACTTGCTCACCATAAAAGCCCAATTTCCTCAAGGCCACTTCATTAAAATAAAGCGCCCGACCTTCCGAGTCAGATTGAATGACTAAATCATTCAAATGGGCCAGCAAACTTTGGCAATCAAACGTGTGCTTCATAATCCCCCCAACTTATACACCCTAGTGTAGAAGGAGAATGCTAAAAAAGTATGAAAAACATAAGCAAAGCTATCTAGCCTACTGTAATAAAACAAAATTAATGAAGTTATTTGCGCCCTTGTTTTATTTATTTTATGTTTATAAATCAGCCTCGATGAAGACCTATCAGAGTATTTATATTTCTTTATAATCATAGAGATAGAAAAAGAGTGATCAAGCTTAAGTAAGCGCTAAGCATCGCTCTTTATACTAGCCCATCTGAGGTTATATGAGGAAAATGACAACGATGATAATTACATTAGGGGTGAACAAGCTACGTTTAAGCGACTACCGCCCTGTCAGCATCCGTAAAAGCACATTGATCTTGAGCACGGCTGAAGGTCAGCATCAGGTTCAGTTTAGGCATGACAACCCCGCACTAATTCAAAAAATCAGGCAATACATCTTGTCATGCATGCAACGCGGCTTTAAGCGCTTGAATTTAGATCATTATTTGAAAAGCTTACACAAGTCTAATCAGCTATTACTAGTGACAGCCACAACGGCCGCTTCTTGTGTAGAGTGAAAAAAGGTATTCACGCCCGAAAGTAGCATCTGTACCGACATAATAACCAGCAACATCCCCATTAAGCGTTCAATCGCCACCAAGCCTTTAGCGCCCAACAATCGCTGCAATAAGGGCGCAGAGCTTAACACAATCAAAGTCAGTAATGAGGCGACTGTAATTGCAATGAACCACACCCACGTGTGAGTCGGGTCTTTCATCGCCGAAATCATTACCGTTGCCAATGCTGCAGGGCCTGCGACCAATGGAATCGCCAGCGGCACAATAAAAGGCTCCCCCATTTGCACTTCACCATCTCCATGGCTGGCAGGAAAGATCATTTTCAAGGAAATTAAAAATAAAATAATACCTCCGCCAATACTTAATGCAGAAGTAGAAACCCCTAAAAACTTTAGAATATATTGGCCACCAAACAGAAAGCTCACGATAATAATATAAGCAATAAATGTTTCTCGTAAAATAATCCGTAGACGACGCTTTGGGTCAACATTTTTTAAAACCGAAAGAAAGACTGGAATATTGCCAACAGGATCCATGACAATAATCAATGTAATCGTTGCAGTAATTAGCGTCGTTAGCATAACTTGCTAGCCCCTGTGCCAGTTTCTATTCTAAGTTTTCTCTTGATTTAAAGAGATAATTAAGTACAGATAAATTCTTAAACAGCCCACATGCTACCATAAGATGGTAACACGCCCAACAACAGCATACTGATATGTTTATTCACTGCTTATTATTTAATCCTCATATCTTTAAGTCCCGTGGGCAAAGGTGATGCACCGATATGATCAATCCCCTTGATCTCCCAGCCATTAAATTTGCGCATATAAACCTCAGACAAACGTCGGGCACTGGTGATTTGTGCCGCTGTCATTTGCTTTTGTACTTCACTCGCTTTTTTGAGCAAAGCCTCCTGAATTGAAAAAGGCAA
>NZ_MDTU01000001.1:2516462-2523673 GCF_001720395.1 Piscirickettsia litoralis | reverse complement strand
TACATAATTCCTAGGGTGTTTTTAGCTCGTTCAGACCCGCTATGAGCCGCTTGTAATAAGGCTTGATAGGCGTGACGGTAATCCTGCCTCACCCCTTCCCCCTTAAAGTACATCATTCCAAGTGCATAAAGCGCATGTGGGTTACGTCGTTTCGATGCTTTTTCAAACCACTCTCGCGCCTTCTCATAGTTTTTATCTGTATACTCCCCTTCATAATACAAAGTACCCAATTGCAACATCGCCTCTGCATTGCCTCGATCAGCGGCTGAAACAAACCAAACAATCGCCTCTTGTGTATTTTTTTTCACACCAAGCCCTTTCAAATACATTTTTGCAACTTCAATTTGTGCAGTGGTATAGCCTTTCTTGGCGGATTTTAAATACCATTTAAACGCTTTTTTTCAAGTCTTTTTTCGTCCCAACGCCCTCAAAATAAACACGCCCTAAATAATACTGCCCAGGCGCATAGCCCTTACGAGCAGCTTTAAAGTACCATTGCCCCGCTAAATTTTTGCACATTAATAAATAAAGTTTTTAGAGCGCAAATAAGCACGCCCTAAGGCAACCATCGCAGGCACACTGCCAGCATCTGCCGCCTTTTTAAACCATTCAATCGCCAGTCTCATATTTTTGCGCGTGCCGACACCATAAGTATACAAACGACCTAAATAAATCTGAGCACCCACATCACCTGCTTCAGCCTTGTCCTCACATTCTGAATAAAGCATTTTATAGTCAGCAATCAATACTTGAATCGGCGGTGTACTGGTATCTAAGCGTGCAAGAACTCGGTTCGCCCTATTATCATCAGCCATTTTCTGCCACCTTCTAGCCTCTGCAACATTAAGCTGTGTACCTCGACCTTGACGATAAAAACGTGCAATGGCATCTTGTGCAGCATAGTTCCCCGACCATTTCACTGACTCACCTAATAATATAAAAGCTTGTTTGAAATTTCGCTTCACGCCAACTCCATAAGCATACAGCATGGCAAGCTTATATTGCGCTCGAGAGAGCTCTTCAGCTGAAAGTTGCTTCTCTCCGGGGCGATGAACTAAAGCATCGGTTCTCTCAAAAAGTTTTTTTTGGTACTGGCCCCAATCACCACAGACTTTCATCGCCTTAATAAAGGAAACAGGAACGGTCCTCGCACTTAGCACTGAGGTAAAGCACAGCAGAAGCAAAACGATAACCCACCTCATGCGCCGACCTCATTCAAATATACCTCATGCTAAAGTGTAGCCTGCTTTACCATCTCTTTCTTTAAAGCATTTTTCAAGCACTTGACCTTGCTTATAAAATCCGCTTAAATAGCGAGGTTGGCCGGATAGCTCAGTTGGTAGAGCAGAGGATTGAAAATCCTCGTGTCGGCGGTTCGATTCCGCCTCCGGCCACCATTCTTGTTGTATACTTTAGCTTAGCCTTAATCTTTATCATTAAAATTAACAACTCTTTAAAAATGAACATTATTTTTAGCAATTATGGCAATGATTCTATTGCTCTTATTCAATGGGCTTATGAGAATAAGCTCGACAACCTCACTGTTGTCCATATTCTAACCGGCTGGCAAAACCCGCAATGGCAAGCGCGTCTTGACCAAGGCCAAGCTCTTGCTGAACGCTTAGGCTTTCGCGTAGTTCACCTTAAGGCTCAGCATGACTTTGCCAGCCTGATGAAAGAACGAAAATCTTTTCCAACGACAAAATTCCAATGGTGTGCAGGCATATTAAAAGGGCTGCCTTTACTCGAATGGCTCGATGAAGCAGACTTTGATTGTGAAGCGACTATTCTCGTCGCCCACCGCAGAGCGGCCTCGCGTGCTAACCAGCAACTTCCTGAATATATCGATGAAAGCGAACACTATGGTGACCGTAGACTCTGGCATCCGCTCTACTTATGCAGCAACAATGACCGTGATGCGCTTATTGAGCGCTCAGGTCTAGAAAAGCTGCCTCATCGAGCACTTGAGTGTGATCCTTGTGTTAATAGCGACGATGCTGATCTGCTGCGTTTAGATTCAGACCCTGCGACAATCAATAGAACAGTGCAACTTGAACAACAGATTCATCAACCGATGTTTTCCCCTCAACGCTTTGCCAATGCGAGCAACCTTAAAGATGTCATCATTTGGCTCAAACAAGAGCATCCAAACACAACATTAACAAACTCAGATGAAGTTTTAGACATGGGATGTGGCTCACCCTACGGTTGTGGCCTTTAGCTCACAAACAGATTCGCACTTTACCTCTTTACCCTCTTTAGCAAAATCGGTATAACTAAAGCTGTGCAAGGATAAGTACAACAAAAAGAGGGAAAAAGTATGACAAACTATCACCCCCCAACCATAGATGATGCAGTCGATGACATTGCTGAAACCATACTGACAGAAGCAAGTTATACATCTTCTCAGCGTAGTAACAATAAAAAAAGGAAGACAAAGCAAAAGCGGTTGCCGTTCGTCGCGCACTAGAAAGACACTTTGAACAGCGACGCTGGCAAAACCAATATGGTGGTTTAGAGCACTATTCTTCTATTTAACTCTTTTAGCAGACTCTTTATAATTGGGTTCATTTCTTAAAGATTAAAGATCAATGAACCCGACACCCTTACAACCCATTAACCACCCCCTTCTTGAGCAGCACCAGGTTAAGCTCTATTTCAAACGTGAAGACCTCAACCATCCGGTTATCTCAGGCAATAAATGGCATAAGCTCAAACTGAACTTGCAAGCGGCCCAAGATCAAGGTTATAACACTGTACTCAGCTTCGGTGGACCTTATTCAAATCATATTTACGCCCTCGCTGCAGCGGCAAAAATTTATAATTTAACCAGCATCGGCATTATCCGAGGTGAGCTACATGACAACCCAACCTTAACTGATGCTAAGAATCATGGTATGCAGCTTTACCCAATCAGCCGCCATGATTACCGTAAGAAAACCCAAACTGATTTTCTAATGCAGCTTATTGAAAAATTCGGCCCACACTACCTGATTCCAGAAGGTGGTAGTAACGCCCTTGCCGTGCAAGGCTGCAAGGCGATCATAAATGAACTAAAAACACAAACTGACTTAAGTGAAACGCTCATCGCCTGCGCTTGTGGCACGGGCGGTACTCTTGCCGGTTTAATCGCCGGTTCAATCGACTCAAACTGTCAACTCATCGGCTTTGCCGTACTCAAACAAGGAGAGTTTCTCCATGATGAAATCAAGCAACTCCTCACCTTATCAGGCAACTCATCCCCCAATAATTGGCAACTAGATACCAACTATCATTTTGGTGGCTATGGCAAGGTCCCTGCTGAATTAATCCACTTTATTCTTGAATTCGAATCTTATAACCCAGGCATTCAACTCGATCCTATTTATACAGCGAAGCTGTGCTATGGACTTATTGATTTAATTAAACAAGGCAAACTAGATAACAGAACCATCATCGCGATTCACACTGGTGGCTTGCAAGGTCGCCGAGGCATCCCTGAACTCCAATGATGATCATTTAAATCTTAAAACCAACTCAAAGCTCACTTTCACCTTCTAATAAGGCCGCCAAAATCGGGCATTTTTCTAATTCTTTTTCATGATGACAAGAATGCACTAACGCCTGTAAACCATCACGCATGCGTGCCAATTCTTTTAAACGCCTTTCTATATCAGCCAAACGCTGCTCGGCGACCTCATGAACCTCATGGTGGCAACTGCGCTGATCACTGAGTTCAAGCAGCTCAGCAATCTCTTTTAAAGAAAAACCTAAGGCTTTCGCTCGTTGAATAAAAAGTAATTTATCCACTGCATCAACATTATAATCACGATAACCATTATCTCGGCGGATTGGCTTGGCAATTAAGCCCTGCTTCTCATAGTAGCGTATCGTTTCTATACTCAAATCACTTTTCTTAGCCAGCTCACCAATTTTCATCGCATTCTCTAACAATCAAAACTATTAAATATCATTAATAATAAACCCTAAAGTTAGCTATAGGGTCAAGGCATTTATCTCGAAAAGAAAGCCGCTGCAAATACTGTTATAATCCCTAGACATTAATAGAGTGAGCGCCGATGACTGTTGCAATTCTTATAAAAAACACACAATTTCTAGAGAAAAGCCAACGGCTTGCTGAATCCATCAAACAGCCCTTAGTCGAATCAATCACAGATGATTATCACTATTATCTAGTCTATAGCAGTGCAGGCTTAACCTTAGAATCGAATATAGATGATGGTTTTAAGCCTTTATTAATAGACTTTACTCATGGAAAAACGGCGCAACGCTTACAACAGGCCAGCATAAGAAAAGAAGCCATTGCCAAAGCATTTAGCCTGCATAAAGGCAAACGCCCTTATATACTCGATTGCACGGCAGGCCTTGGTCGAGATGCTATGCTACTGGCCAAATTAGGCTGTCGTGTTGATATGATCGAACGTTCTCCTATCGTCCATGCTTTACTCGCCGACGCACTAGAACGAGCACGCGAAGAGCCGAATACTATGGAACTGACAAAGCAAGTTCAGCTATATCATGATGACGCCCAAAGTTATTTCGAAAAACATCCAAATACGCATTACGATGCAATCTACCTAGATCCGATGTTTCCAGAAAAGAAAAAATGCGCACTCGCCCAAAAAGAAATGCAATTATTTAAAAAGCTAGTCGGTGCTGATTTGGATGCTCACCTTATCTTTGCTGCCTGCCAAAATCATTACAAAGACCGTTTAGTCATAAAAAGGCCTAGGCTTGCACCTTTGTTAGCACAACAGCCGAGTTATCAATTGAGCGGTAAGGCCAATCGCTTTGATATCTATCTAACAGCTTCTTAACTAGATTAACTAAGGAAAACCTTATGCAATTTTCTCAAGATAGTATGCAGCAAAAATTTTTCATACGTAGTTTTGAAAATAATGTTTTAAAGGTCAATAATGACTCCCATGAAACCTCTCTTCTTATCAGCCACGATACCCTAACCCCCTGGGATAAAAAACAGCTTTCAGACCTCACAGAGCAAGACTTTCGTGCTCTAAGCGAACTGAAGGTTGAAGTTATTTTATTAGGCACAGGCGAAAAGCAACAATTTTTACCTTTCGAGCAGCAAAAAATCTTGCTTATGAAAGGCATTGGCATAGAGGCAATGAGCACTCATGCCGCCTGTAAAACCTACAATATTCTGGTTGCAGAAGGTAGAAAAGTTGCGGCCTTGCTGCTTATACAATAATACTTGAGGTAAGGGCCCTGTAATCTCAAGGATACTTGTTATGAGAAGTCTGTTTGCACTCAACTTATTGTGCCTTATTTTTTTAATTACAGGTTGCCAATCAACGATTAATAAAAATACCAGTAAACAGCCCCCTGCAATACAGCCAGCACAAGTGAAGGCTTATCTAAAAAAACATCCAGAATTTACTCAAACATTTTATAATAACTGGCAAAAAAGCCAGCAACAGATTAAAAATAAACAACAACAAAACGATTATAACCAGCTTGTTCAGCAACTATTCAAGCAAGATTTATTCTTCAGCTTAGGCAACCCATCAGCAAAAATAACTTTAGCGAGCTTTATTGATTACAGCTCAATCCAATCAAAGCATGCCCTCAAAATCATTAATCAGCTTATTTCAAAAGATAAAAATATTAAAATAATTATTATCCCTTTAGCCACTTCTCCGTTAGCCCAAACACTGACTCGTCTTGCTTTTAATGCAAAAGCTCAAGGTAAACTCAACCAATTCCATCAAGCTTTAATTAAAACAACAGGTTTAATTACCAATAAAGATCAAAGGTCCATCGCTAAAAATCTCGCTTTAAATTCACGCCCATTACCCAAGCAATACCAGCAACGCAGCATACGCTACATTACCGGCCTAAAACTACAATCTCTCCCTAGCTATATTATTGGCTTTAGTGAGCAAGCCGCAGTACGCCCACCCTTAACGATTACCGGCAAAACTAACCTGTATTATTTACAAGGGATCCTAAAAAAATACCGCGAGACGGAAAAATCACGCCTTGCCAAAATATTAAAAGAAAAAAAGAAAGATAAACCAAAACCTGCCATCATTGTCACTGAAATATCAACAACACCAAACTCTAGCCTTAGAAATAGACCCCAGATAAACTAACCTACATTCGATTAACTCTTCAACAGCAAAAAGGGCCGATAACGGCCCTTTTACGTAGAAACATGCTTTATTAGTTAGAGATTAACCTGCTTTTTTAGCCGTCTCTTTTTTTGCATCTTCTTTAGCGATTTTCATCAAATCAACTTTAAAGATTAGCGTTTCATTTGGCCCAATCGGTGATCCAGGAATGCCTTGCTCACCATAAGCCAGTTTTGCTGGAACAACAACTTCCCATATCGCACCTGTACGCATCAATGGTAAAGCTTCTTGCCAACCTTTGATTACACCATTAACAGGGAAGGTTGCTGGCTCTTTACGCGCGTAAGAACTATCGAATGGCGAGCTACACCATTTACCTTCAGGTTTTTTGATTTCCTGCTTCCAGTTCTCAGATAAATTCTTCACCAAGCAACCTTCATAGTTCACAGTCACTTTATCAGTCACTAAAGGCTTCTCACCCTTACCTGGCTTAATTACGTCATACTGGATGCCATTTTTCGCAACAACACCTTTAACCGTCTTGTTTTTTGCTAAGAAATCATCTCCAGACTTCTTATTAGCTTCAGCTGTTGCTTTCAAAGCCGCTTCTTGCTTTTTCATTTGCTCTTTTTGGTAAGCAATGATCACCTGACGCGCTTCATCTTTAGTCATAAGCGCTTTGCCTTCACCCATACCGGCTTTGAAACCGTCGGAGAATGCATCTGGAGTAATCTTCAGTGACTGAGCTTTTACATTTTGGCCCATTTGCAAACCAAATGCATAACTTAGCTTATCTTCTTGATTTTTAAATTGCGAGGCTGCAAATGCCGTTGTCGAAACTGCAACCGTGCCAATAACAAGCGCTAGAGCTCGTAATTTCATCTATATTCTCCTAGTTAAACACAGCATTTTTATACTGCCTAATACTATACCTGAAAGCATAAAACCTAGCCAACTATAACGTAATCAACTTAACGAAAGCTGAAACTTTTTTTAAGAAAACATAAAATAACGTATAGAGAAAGGGAAGATCAATAGGTTATAGGAATAAAGCGGAGCAATCAAAAATAGCTCAGATAATAAAAAACCCCGACCTCATACAAGATCGGGGTTTTGAAA
>NZ_MDTU01000001.1:2488362-2510701 GCF_001720395.1 Piscirickettsia litoralis | reverse complement strand
AACTTTTTCTTCACCCTCTTAAAATAATCAGTATCCAAGCTAAATTCAGCACAATGTGTACCCATTTCTAACGCAGGCATTTTACCGAGTCAATATAGTGTCAACATCAATGTGTTGTCTGTGGGCTGGCACATCACTTCAACGGCCCAACCCTTAAATGGCATCTAGAAGCTATCTCGCTGTTTCAAAAAAATATCAATTGGCAGGGTTAATTACCAAAGAATCAAAACAAACCTCACCAAACGGCTAGCTTATTGATAACCCCTTGAGCGTCCCAGTCACATGTTCATTAAAGCGCTGAATAAATCCCTGCACATACTCTTCGACAGATAACAGCGGATTTTCTAATAACGGCCTCACATCAACCGCATAAGTCACTCCTTTCACCTCATCGACTCGATGAGAGCTAGAGAAGGTTGCATGAGCGAGACGCCGCCCTAATACCGCCTGATCATAGCGTTTACCACCACTGACCTGTGAATCAAACACCTTCAATAAAGACAGCGCTAACTCTTTTGGTTCATCCGATTTTAAAGCTATTTTTTCCTCATCACAGACCCAATCCAAATCTCGCCATACTTCACAGGCATAAATGGATTTCGGCCAGCTTTCTTTTGGCAAACGGCGCAAAGCAGCTAAGGTACGTAAAAAAACAGCGACATGAGTATCATGCTTATCCATGGGGTTATGCATATAGACCACTTCAGGTTGCGTCTTTGTTAAAATCTCTTCTAACTCACCAATTAAGGGCAACGCTGACGTGTTTTTTAACGATAGCACTCGGATAGGCAAGTTGGAATTGTGCACTATATTCGCCTAATGCTGCTGCATCACGTTGCTCTTTAGCACGAATTTCTTTCATTTGGTTATCACTATATGCAGCATACGCACCTGTGCGAGGGCTGCCCCCCCCATCAGTGACCACCACACCACCAAACCACTTCCCTGGGCTTTGGTAACATTCGGCGATGCCATGAAACGCAAGAATTTCAATATCATCTTGATGGGCTGCGATCGCTAAATGACTAGTGCGTTGTAACGCTTCCTCTATAGAAGCACCATCAGGAATAAATAAATCTGCTGCAGATTGATTAAATTTCATCATCTTAAATACCTAATAAACGGGCAGATTGATCACCCCCAGACATAACATGCGCTTTTATCATCTTATAGCCACCCCACAGCGCATCGCCCCGAGGCTCCACCAAGCGCTCTTGAATAACCGGGTTTAATAATGGACTAAATTTGTGCGCCAAACCGCCTAACAAACACAGGGGTAAATTTTGACTGCTATGTTGATATAATTGCCCTATCATCACCTCTACTTCGTCAATTACTGTCTTGATAATATTCTTTGCATAAGGGTCATGTTGCTCAAAGGCATCGAAGACATCCGGAGCAAAACGAGCGAATTCAGTTTTACTCGCATTAACGCCAAACTCAGCCAGCTCAGAAATGTTATTATTAAATTTTTGCGCGATAGATTCGACCAGGTATGAAGGCTCCTCACGATGATCTAAAAAGCGCAAGGTGACTTGTAAAGCCGCTAAGCCAATGCCTGAGCCGCCAGCTCGATCATCCAAGGGAAAGCCATACCCCCCAATATGCTCAACGCCATCATCATCGACTAACCAGCCGATACAACCAGTACCCAATACAAAAATTGCTCCATTCTCACCATTATGCCCTCCCAAACAAGCGGTATGCGCGTCCGACTGAACAACAACTTGTGAGCCTAAAGCATGCACTTGCTCTAAAAACGCATGGCGCGCCTTTGGCACCTCTAGGCCAGCAATACCAAGCCCTATCGGCAATTTTACATCTAAAGCAAGCCCTGCTTGAGACTTCGCCTCATTAATGGCTAAAGTTAGCATGTGCATCGCCTGAGAAACACAAATAGAAATATTGGAAGCGCCTTGCACTGACTCACCGAGGACCTGCCCTTTGTTATCATAGATTCTCACACGCGTCGAGGTTCCGCCCCCATCCACACTGATGTAGCAATGACTTCCCATGCTTTTCCTTCACTAAAAATTTTATCGAGAGACTCAAACTAATCTTAAAACAAAATGTTTTCCAAGCGTAGTATTTCGGTAAATTTTCTACAATGGTAAAAAATACCCTTGATGTGTGTCATAAACTCTAGTAGTTTTACTAATCACACCGTTCATTTCAATGAAGAGTTAATCCCGATGAATACGCCAGCACACGCTAAATCTTCCTCTTTTTCTTTATTTATCACCTTCTTTGCTGCAATAGGCGGCATATTATATGGCTATGACATCGGCATTATCAATGGCGCACTTCTATATATAGAACATGATATCAACATGTCAGCTACCGAAACCTCACTGATTGTGGCTGCTGTTCTAGGTGGTGGCGCACTCTCAACTCTGGTCACCGGCTACCTTGCCGATCGCTTTGGCCGAAAGAACATGATGATCACCGCAGTTATTATCTTTTTAGTCGGCGTCGCCTTCCTTGCTACTGCCAATAACTATGACTTGTTACTGATGGGACGGGTTATCCAGGGCATCGGTGTTGGCATTATCACCATTATCATCCCATTATATCTTAGCGAAGTCGCTCCTAAACACTTGCGTGGGCGTGGCGTATGCTCTTTTCAGGTCTTATTAACGGCAGGGATTTTACTTGCCAACGTCATCGCTTACTTCTTTGCCAAAGCAGGCATTAGCTGGCACATGATGTTTCTAAGCTCAGGAATTCCCGCGGTTATCTTAGGCATTGGCCTGCTCTTTTTACCTAAATCACCGCGCTGGCTCGTCTTCAAAGGCAATATCAAACAAGCCCGTCATTCACTTGAACAGGTCTACTCTAAAGAAAGCGCCTCCCAAGAGCTCGACTTAATCTGCAATAGCCATAAAAAAAGCGGCTCGGCCTCCATCGGCGCCCTGTTCCAACGTAAATTTATTTATCCGCTAATGCTAGTTTTCGGTGTTGCTATTTTAAACCAACTCACCGGCATCAATACTATTTTACAATTTAGCGCAACAATCTTAAAAGGCGCAGGCTTGCATTCCGACTTATCCGCCATTTCAGGCAGTATTTGGATCACTGTCGTTAACTTCATTATTACCATCATCGCCATGCTACTTGTCGACAAAGTGGGTAGAAAACCCTTACTTAGCATCGGTACCGCAGGCGTCGCAATTGCTCTAGTGTTATCTGGCTTTGCCTTTATCTACCTCCCTGAGGGCATGACCAAAGGCATTATTATCGGGATCGGCTTACACCTTTACATCTTATTTTTTGCTATCGGCCCTGGCGTTGTTGTCTGGATTGTCCTCTCAGAGCTACTACCCAACTCCATTCGTAGCATCGGCATGGCGATTGCCCTATCATTGAACTCACTGGCCTCAACCGTTCTTGCATCCAGCTTCTTACCTCTGGTCAACCATATCGGTTATGGTGGTATTTTTATCATGTGCGGCCTCTTTACTGTCATTTACTTTTACTTAGCCTACTTTAAAATGCCAGAATCTAAAGGCAAAAGCTTAGAAGAAATCGAAAGCAGTTATAGCGAAAACGGCCCTTCACTTACAGCCCAACAAGCAAGCACCTAAGGAAGCAATTCACCATGACCACTTTTATGGCCGAAGAAACACGTTATGCCCCACTCTGTGTAGAAAAGCAACTCAAAGAAAATAGTACACTTTGGCAAGATATCGCAACAGCCATCAAAAATCGCCACCCGCAATTTGCACTCACCATCGGCCGTGGCAGTTCAGATCATGCCTGTACTTTTGCTAAATACCTATTAGAAACCCAACATGGTCTAGTCACCGCCTCGGCGGCACCTTCAACTCGCACACTGTACCAAGCTAACTTGCAACTCAAGCACGCTCTCGTCATTGGCATTTCTCAATCTGGTCAAAGTGCTGATTTATGCGAGATGATGACTCATGCCAAAAAGCAAGGCGCAACAACCATTGCCATCGTTAATCAAGTCAACTCACCACTTGCCGACTTGGCTGAGTTTATTATTCCTATTCATGCCAGTGAAGAAAAATCAGTCGCAGCAACCAAAAGTTATATCGGCGCCTTAAGTGCATTATTACAGCTCGCCTCTAAACTTTCTCCGCAGGCTAAATTGCCTTTATCAAGTTTGCCTGAGCAATTAAATTTAGCGCTAGGCACTGATTGGAGCCATAGCCTGCCCATCTTTAAAGACGCTAAAACAACGCTAATTGTCGGCCGTGGTTACCAATATCCCATCGCTCAAGAAGCAGCACTAAAGTGCAAAGAAACTGCGATATTGCATGCCGAAGCCTTTAGCGGCGCTGAGGTTTTGCACGGCCCTTTTGCCCTAGTGCAAGATAATTATCCCGTGCTTTCTTTCGTCCATAAAGATGCTTCGCAAGAACAAATGATAAATTTAATTAAACGCATTCAACAAACAGGAGCACAACCTGTTACAGCGACCGCCGGTAACCTTGATCAGTTAAATTTATTAAAAGATTACAGCAAAGAAGTTACTGCTTTACCCGATAGCTTGCATCCATTGCTTGATCCATTAGTCACCATCCAAAGCTTTTATGTGTTTATAGAGCAACTCGCCAGACTACGTGGTTTTAATCCAGATGAGCCATTAAACTTATCTAAAGTGACCTCAACAAAGTAAATAACACCAGGCGCTGCGCCGTTCGGCTTGTTTTTTATTTATTCAAAGAAAAACCGAAGAGCTTAACTAGCTCTTCTTCTTGGCTTAATACATCCGCTAAACTATAAGCCTCAAACACTGCCAAAAAACTATTTAAAGCTTCTGCCAATATCTCTTTTAAACGACATGCAGGTGATATTTTACAACCTGGCCTTGCATGCGTAAAACATTCAACCAAATCGAAGTTTGGCTCAAGCTGCCTGATCACCACTCCTAGGTTAATATTTTCGGGGCGTTGCAAAAGTTTAACCCCACCCCCTTTGCCTCGAGACGTCTGAATATAGCCAAGCTGGCCGAGCTTATGAATCACCTTACGCATATGGTTAACTGATAAGTCATAATTTTTACTGATTTCATCAATCGAGCTACTCTCTTTTTTGCATGCCAGAAAAATTAATACCCGTAATGAGTAATCAGTAAATTGTGTTAATTGCATTATAACTCGGCCTTGCTATGAACATGTATTTAAGATACATTATTAAAACAGTCATTTCAAATGCATGTTTAAGGGGTGAAAAATATGCTGTCTGAACAAACAAAAAACATCGTCAAAGCAACCGCTCCAGTCATGAAAGAGCACGGTTTAACCATTACATTGCGCATGTACGAAATCATGTTCGAACGCTATCCTGAAACTAAAACTCTTTTTAATCAATCTCACCAAGCAACAAAACAACAACCACGCGCACTCGCGAACTCTATTTATGCCTACGCTGCCAATATTGATAATTTAGAAGCTCTTGGCGATGCAGTTGAGCTCATTGCACAAAAGCACGCTTCTTTAAGCGTACGACCTGAGCATTATGATATTGTTGCAGAATGCTTAATCGATGCAGTCAAAGATGTGCTCAAAGACGCTGCAACAACAGAAATTATTGACGCCTGGACAGAAGCCTATCTCTTTCTTGCCAATATCTTCATCAATAGGGAAGAAGAGCTTTACCAGCATGATAGAAATCAGATTGGTGGCTGGAATGGCTTTAGGCGCTTTATTATTAAAAATAAAATCAAAGAGTCAGATGATGTTTATTCTTTTTATCTACATCCGGAAGATAATCAACCCATCATTAATTTTCAATCCGGCCAATATATCGCCTTACGTGCTCAACTAGACGGCACAACAGTGACTCGTAATTACAGTCTCTCTTCAGCTTACCATGATGATCATTATCGAATCAGTGTAAAACGTGAAAAACAAGGCCACCTCACCCCTTTACTGCATGATCGCATTAATATTAATGACACGATCGAACTCGCCGCACCAAAAGGAAATTTCACCCTAGAAAATACTGACAAGCCTATCGTACTCATCAGCGGTGGCATTGGAATCACCCCTTTATTTACTATGCTTGAAAAAGCACTTAATCAAAACCCCAGTACACAAATAACTTTTATTCACGCGACAGAAAATAGCCAAACCCATACTTTTAAAAAACAACTTGCAGACTATAGCTCTCAATATCAAGCAACTTTAACAACCTACAGCTGTTATGACCAACCCTTAGACGACGATGAATGTGACCTAAAGGGCTATATCACTAAAGACTGGCTCAAAGAGAAATTACCTAACACAAAAGCCGAATTTTATCTTTGTGGCTCTGCAAATTTTATGAAGCATATTTTCCAACTACTCAAAGAGCTTTCTATTGACGAAAGTGCAATTCATTATGAATACTTTGGACCTTTAGAAGAGATCAACAACTAAAAAGTAATTTAGGTGCACAAGCCAAGCAACAGCCTTTCAGAAAATACTCAGTTATAGGGAAAAGTAATAAGTAGTGCTGAGCAAAAAAATGTTATCTTTTTGTTTTGCTCAGCATGATGTTTTTCAAAATTGTCCGCAATAATACCGCCGTATGCTTTTGAATAAAATAACCTGCGGCACCCATTCTGAACGCCTGCTCAATATACTCATCATCATCACTTCCGGCAGATACGACGATTAGCTGGTTTGGGTGCACCTGTAAAATTTCTTTAATCATGTCCAAAGCAACACGACGCATTTGTATGTTTAAAATCAAGATGTCTGGGTGATACTTTTCTTCTAACGGCTCAACATCTTTCGCATGAGAACCTTCTGCAACAATGTAAAACTCACTGCCATCCAAAGCCTTATGCAAGCTGGCTTGGTCTCCTTTTAAATCATCATCGATGATCATCACATTGTATGCCATAACCTATCCCGTCACACTGATTTCCACCCATATACGTATTAAATATAGCAATATTTCAGCAGGTTGCCTGCTCCAAGAAAATTAGCGACAAGCCGCTCTAATCAATTAGACAATGACTCAGGGAACTTGATAAAAGCTTACAATCAAGAAATTAGCTATGCAAAAAGATCTGTTTTTCTTAATCACATCCTGTATTTTTGCATTTATCACACTGATTACCTGAAGCATTCCTGCCAAATTTAACGACGTGATTATGAGGCATGGATAAAACTCTAAGTTATTTTTAACTTGCTTAGAATTGCACCATAGCAACTAATAAGATACATACTCTTTCACTATTGACTTTCCACCCCACTGTTCTTTCTATTTAAAATAAAAAGGCAACCACTAAAAAAAGAAGCTCCTGTTTTACAACAGCCCTAAAAATACAAAATAATTACAAATTACTATTTATTTATCTTCATTTATATTGATAATAAGCAATGCATATTTATTAGATTTTAGCTCAACACTTAATACAGCCGTATTATTCCTCAAGCTGACAGGACCGACTAATACCTTATTAACCGTGCCTAAATCCGGAATTTTATCACCAGAAACAATAATAGGTTTGATACTTATTTCTGATTTCTGGTTGCCTTTTGGCAATTTAAACGACGTTAAAAATGCACCAACACGTGTTTGATTATTATCACTTTTAACTTTAGTAACACCTTGAAAGACCATTGATGCCACACCATTGTGAATAGAAAGTGTTGGGTTGCCTACGAGCTCAAAAGTGCTATTACCCACTGAGTCACCTGATTTAATCCAAGGAAAATTAGGGATGATATTAGTATAGATTTTATACGATGATATTTTTTTACCTTTATGGAAAAGGACCAGGTTAGCAACATAATCATGATGACTATACCTAAAGTAGGTTGGCCCACCAAATGATATGTTTTTAAAATGCTTATTTAAAGAAAAGACAGGGGAAAACACATGTTTATCATTATAGACATACACATTTTGCTTATTCTGCTTTTTATCTATTGTTGCCCTTAATGCAAACTGACCACTATTCACTGACATATCCCAAAAATCATGCAAACCCTTTTGTGAGCTTAATTTTGAAATAGCAACTTCAGCTAATTTATTAATATTAGGGTTAAACTCTAATACGGCTTTAATTGATTGATCTTTGTTTTTTGTGTTTTTTAACTTTGTTAAAAAGTAAATATGACCTTGACTAACATAAGGTGCATCGAATGACGCAATAGAATATTTTCCAATCTTATCACCCGTTTGGCGTATTAACGCAGTTTCCCAGTGTTTATTTAAGTATTGAGCATAAAAAACACCTGTTTTACCATTATTCAGCTGAGCGGCAAACGTTATAATATTATTTTCTATCATCGGGCCATTAAAGTTAACAGACCCTCCCGATTGCGATGCTTTTGCAAAATTAACAAAGTGTGCACCAGCGCCTTTAATAGCTGTTGATGTTGTAATAATCGCCTGAGGAGCAGACCAGTTGCCTTGCTTTAGCTGACTTAAATAAATCACAGGTTTATTTTTTTGATTACCCCTAAAGACTAACTGCTGACCTGAGTCTGAAATAGCTGGCCCATCATAAAAGCTATTAGAAACACTAACAACAATGGGTTTTATATAAGTCTGTTTTTTTAAAGCATAGCCATGTACATTTACAATCACCAGTGCACTCGTGACAAGCAGGACCCTGTGATTAAATAATCTTTTAAAAAATGACATTTATTTCCTCCAACATTTAAAAATGTTAATTAAACGCACCAAATATTTATAATATGACAATATTTATAGCCTTCATCCAAAATGATAAACTTCATACTTTACAATTATTTTATTTTCTATATAACTGCTGATCGTCCGATTGCCTACACCTTATTTCTATGCTTGACAATGGTAAAACCATTTAAACTTTACTGCAAGTTAGGCAGTGCAATTAACACCTAGATTGTGATTTTTTCATACCCCATAATATAACCGCAGCAACTACAGCTTTCCACAGGGCTACCACAAAAAATTACGTCATATTCACTAGCACTCTACAATTATTACTAACTCCAGAAAAACGAGTTACAAAAGGAGTTTTATCGAGAACCCTTCGAACAGGAATTGCCAACCTAAAGCCAAACCACCTGTCACTCTTATGCCCCTGTTAACGGCATGCAACAAAGGCAACAAAACCAATATTGACTAGCCACATAATTAGTTAAGCCTGTAAGTGAGATACATAGCGATTTGATCTCTGACCTCCCACCAAGATGTACATGTAATTTATAATAAAAGCAATGCAGTCAAAAATCATCACAAAATATAATTTTGACTTTATCTGTATTTATGTTAGATTTTTTCTTCATGCCTTAATAAAAACATATAAGTGAATTAAAAATTCTTCATATACTTTTAAGGTAAAGGGTTCTTCGTAGGTTACAAAAACAGCTAGCCATCATGCTTAATTCTGTTTGCATCCAGAATCATCAAGCTTAGTTAGTCTGCTCTTTTGTCAATTATAACAATGATTGGAGTTTCCACCATGGGTGCTACACCTTCGCGTAACCGCGCAAAACTCACACTATTCGTTGCTGTTATTGCCGTCATTGCCGCAGCAATTGAAACCGACTTATTTATCCCAAGCTTACCAGCGATGCAAAGCTATTATTCAGCCTCCTCTGATCAAATTCAGCTACTGATCAGCATGAACTTCTTAGGCTTATGCATCTCCAGCTTATTTTATGGGCCACTCTCAGATAGCTATGGTCGCAAACCCATCTTACTTCTTGGTCTGGTCATCTTTACTATTGGCGCGCTCGGCTGCTTATTTTCGCCTTCATTGAACGGTATTATTTTTTGGCGCTTTATCGAAGGTGTTGGCAGCAGTACCTGCTTTGTCGTACCAGGTGCGATGATATTCGACTTATATAGCAAAGAAGAAGCTGCCCGTATTTTAGGCATACTAAACAGCATCATCACCGTTGTTATGGCAGGTTCGCCCTTAGCCGGTGGCTTTATTCATGTTCAATTCGGCTGGCGCGCAAACTTCCTTTTCCTAGCCCTAATTGCAGTGCTTGCATTAATTCTCGCGGTTTTCTTAATTAAAGAGTCCCTGCATAAAGAAGACAGAGCGCCCTTGCACATTAAGTCTATTTTAAAAGGTTATTACCGACTGATCACTAATACGGAGTCTCTCGGCTATTTACTCATTATCTGCTGTGCTTTCGGCGCTTATATGGTTTACATTTCAGGCTTATCATTGATTTTTGTCAATCATTTGCATATTTCTGAAGCTGTATTCCCATATTATCAGGGTGCTGTATTACTCGCTTTTGCCCTGGTCAGTGTTCTCTGTGGGCGGATTATTCATTTTTTGGGCATGAAAAAAGCGTTACATTACAGCACCATTGCTTTAGCAATTGGCGCAACACTATTGCTATTAACTGGATTATTTGCCCCTAACTCAGCAATACTCACCACAGTAACGATGTCTATTTTCGCAGGTGGCATTGCTTTGATGATCACCATTGTGTTTGGCAATTATATGGAAGTTATCCCTGAGGTGAAAGGCATTGCCTCCGCCTTATGCAATGCGTTTCGCCTATGTTCTGCCGCGTTATTTGTCGCCCTCGCAGGCATGCTATTTACAGGGACGATCACACCGGTTGCGATTTTCATCTTCACACTCGCAGTCATCAGTACCATTATTTTAGTATGGTTGCAGTGGAATAAACTACATCACGCCAGCGAGACGGCCAGCTGAGACCCTCATCAGAGCTGATAGGCCACAGTGACTCTGTCTTGCCCCGATAAGTCTTGTACCGTTTTAATATTGATAAAGCCTGCTTTTTTAAGCAGGCTTTGTACTGCTAATCCTTGTTGATAACCATGCTCTAAAGCCAGTAGACCACGAGGGTTTAAAAAAGCCGGGGCCTGATCAATAATCAACTCGATATCATCCAAACCCTGCTCACCCGAAGCAAGCGCTGTACGAGGCTCAAAACGCAAATCCCCTTGCTCTAAATGCTGGTCTTGCTCTTCTATATAAGGTGGGTTTGATACGATAGCATCATAAAAGCCACTCAATGGCTCACACCAAGAACCATAATGAAACTTAATATTGTTTAAGCCTAAGCGCTCGGCATTTTCTTTGGCAACACTCAAAGCCGCGCGAGAAAAATCAACAGCTTCAAGCTGCCAGTTCGGTCGGCTATGCGCTAAAGCGCAACCAATCGCCCCGGTTCCAGTTCCTAAGTCAACTATTCTCAAATTCTCTTTTTTAGCTAGGTGCGTTAAAACATATTCGACAAGAACTTCCGTATCGGCCCGTGGAATCAATGTTGCCGCTGTCACTTTAAAAGGCAACGACCAAAACTCACGTTCTCCTAAAATGTAAGCAATCGGCTCGCCCTGCTCACGACGCTCAATATAGTTTATAAATTGCTGATATTGATTGACTGTTAATATGGTTTCATCAAACGCTCGCAAAAATGAACGGTTTTTACCCAAGGCAAAGCCGAGTAATAACTCGGCTTCGAATCGCCCATCAGCATTAGTCTTTGTTAATTTCGCTAGTTTTAAACTCGCCTTGGCCAAAGCTGCTTGAATCGTAACAGAAGAATTAGGCACCTTCCATGCTCGCTAAAAGGTCAGCCTGATGCTCTTGAATTAGGCTGCCAATAATTTCAGCTAAATCTCCTTCCATGACTTCATCAAGCTTATAGAGGGTTAAATTAATTCTATGATCGGTAATACGCCCTTGTGGGTAATTATAAGTTCGAATCCGCTCAGAACGATCTCCAGAACCGACAAGATTTCGACGCTCCTCTGCTTGCTCTGCTTGCTGACGCGATTGCTCAGCAGTAAGTAAACGAGATTGTAACAAAGCAAGAGCTTTTGCCTTATTTTTATGCTGAGAACGCTCATCCTGGCATTCAACAACAACACCAGTTGGCAAGTGGGTAATCCGAATCGCCGAATCGGTTTTATTAACGTGCTGACCACCCGCACCGGATGCTCTGAAAGTATCAATACGCAAATCATTGGTGTTAATTTCAATTTCATCAACAGAATCTACTTCTGGCATAATCGCCACCGTACACGCCGAGGTATGAACACGGCCCTGTGATTCTGTCGCTGGAACACGTTGCACCCGATGTGCGCCAGACTCAAATTTCAGCTTAGAGTATGCGCCTGTGCCAATAACACGGACAATCACCTCTTTATAGCCTCCATGATCGCCTTCGCGCTCAGAAATCAGCTCAACTTGCCAGCGATTATTTTCAGCATAGCGACTATACATGCGAAATAAATCACCAGCGAAAATCGCCGCTTCATCGCCACCCGTTCCAGCACGTACCTCTAAGAAAACATTGCTATCATCATGCGGATCCTTGGGCAACATGAGTTTTTGTAGCTCTATGGCAAGCTGCTCACAGCTTTCATTAGCGACTTTAATCTCTTCTTGTGCCATCTCACGCATTTCAGGATCGTCATCTAAAAGCATTTGCTCCGCAGTTTCTAAGCTATCTTGAGCCTGCAAGTATTCTTCAAAACACTTTACAATTGGCTCAAGCTGGGCGTATTCCTTTGAATACTCACGAAAGGTATTTTGTTGGCCGATCACCTCTGGATCACCGAGTAGTACTTCTAATTCTTGATAACGCTCTTGAACAGTTAATAATTTTTCTTGTATTGATGCTTTCATAGTATCCGATCTTTTTTATCCACCCCGAGTAATTCAGAGGCATAAGAAACAAATTCATAACGACCATCACGGGCAGCTTCACGCAAACGCACACTCGGGGTATGCATCACTTTATTCACCAAACGATGACCCAAGGTTTCAATGACATTTTCAGGCAATTGGCCATTTTTAAGGCAAGCAGGGCTTCTGCAACCAATAAATCACGTACTTCCAGCACCTGACCTCGATAATCACTAATGACATCAGAGGCCTGCAAAGAGCGACACCAGGCATAAAACTCATCCGTCTCTTCACTGATCATCTTTTGAGCCTCAAGCGCTGCTCGTTCGCGACTCTGCTTACTCTCTTGGATCACCTGCTGCAAATCATCAACCGTATGTAAGTGTACGCCCGAGCATTCATTCACATCAGCAGAGACATCTCTCGGCACCGCAAGGTCAACCATCAATATGTCACTATTATGGTCACGTAGGCTCAGTGCCTGCTCGACCGTCACCCGGCTAATAATCGGGTCGCGACTGCCTGTTGCTGTAACAACAATATTGGCCGCGGGCAAATAAGTCGACAGCTCAGTTAAATCAATGGCTTCACCATCGACTTTTGCTGCTAAGGCCTGAGCGCGCGTTAATGTACGATTCGTGATGATCAGTCGACCCACACCATACTCTTTTAGATGACGTGCAACCAGTTGAGCCGTATCTCCAGCCCCCACAACCAATACAGTGGTTTCACTCAAGTTACTAAACATTTTCTGACTCAGGCGCACGGCTGTAAAGGCAATGGATACAGGGCAAGCTCCCACAGCGGTCTCAGTGCGCACCCGTTTAGCTGCGGAGAAGGAGTGCTGAAATAATCGCTCCAACACGGGCGTTGTCACCCTGGCCTGTTGAGCGATGGAAAACGCGGCTTTAAGCTGCCCCAAAATCTGCGGCTCACCCAAAATCAAAGAATCTAAGCCACACGCGACTTGCATTAAATGCTGTACGGCATCCGCAGCGCAATAGCAGTACAGGTAATCACTTAAGTTTTCTAAACCACTGGCATGCGTCCACCAACGTCGAACAGCATTAACGTCTTCAGCCTGACAGTACAACTCAGTACGATTACAGGTCGATACAGCGATCAAGCCTTTCACCTGACCACTTGCGAGGGCTGATTGTAAAAAATCAGCAAGCTCGCTTTCCACAATGCCCACCTGCTCTCGCACAGCCAGCGGCGCATTTGTGTAATTCACCCCTAAAACAAACAATTGCATCGTTCAACGTTCAACTTATCAAATATTTATACTCAATATCTTTACTTTAGCAGCCCTAGCTTAACTTCGTTCAAACGCCACCCCAGCATTTACCCAAAGTCAAGTTCCCTCCACCTGTAGCCGATATAACAACATGGCCCTCTTAAAAGCAGATAGAGGTAACTGTGTTCAAACACTATGCCTTAATCGGTCTTGCAACCTTATGCTATGCCTGTGGCACCGGTGCAGAACAGTACACTGCTAAGTCACCCTCTTCGGCTAAGCCTAACTTTGCCACCGAAGATCTTCATAAGCTACTCATCGCCGAAGTCGCTTACCAGCGCGGCCATTATGAGCTCGCATTGCGGCATTATCATAACACGACTTTGAGCAGTCGGAATAAAAAATTAGCGGCCCATACAACACGGCTTGCTTTAGAGCTGAATCAACCGGATATGGCACTAGAACCTGCGATTATTTGGGCAAACCAAACGCCAACTAATCCAAGACCTCAAGCGCTGGTTGTCCTCATGCTGATTTCCAGTGAAAACTACAAGCAAGCTTTGCCTTATCTTGCCCGTATTACAAGCACTAAAAAAGCACAACCCTATTTGAAACTTGTCACAGAAGAGTCTACCGAAATTGAGCAAAGCAACCTGACCTTTCTTTTCAGTGAGCTTTATAAACAACAAAGTTTTCACCCCGAAGCCGCTTTGATCATCGCAAAGTTTATCTATAGCGAACAGCCTACTTTAGCCCGTAATATACTCCATGATATTCTAATAAAACATCCCAATTGGCCCGCAGCCTTAAGCTTTAAAAGCCAAATCCATCCGAACTAAAATTTGCAGATAAACCCATTGGACCAGCTATTTTTAATGATATCAATAAAACAACGCGATACACTGATAGAAAGACTAGAAATCAAACAAGCCAAAACAACTAGCATTTAACTTAGGCCGAATAACAATGATAATGCGACTCAAATCCCCACTCCCGCTTATACAATTACAATCAAAAAAAATAAAATTTATAAATTTCATAAAGTTAACATTTTTATCTACACTGATCGGCCTACTTAGCGCCTGTGCAACGACACTAAACACCTCCGCACCGCCAATTCCTAAAGATAAAAACATCGCCTGGCAGCACTATCAACAACAGCTCACCCCAAAAACACACTGGCAATTACAAGGCATCGCCGCCGTCCGTTATCACCAGCAAGCCGAACAAGCCAACCTCAACTGGACCCAACAAGGGCCTCACAGCTATCAAATCAGCCTTTCAGGACCTTTAGGCATCGGCGAAGTCCGCCTGATTCACAGACAAGGTGAATATAGTTTTACGGATAGTCATGGCAAAACAACGCACGCCAGTTCTGCCCAGCTCCTCATGCAAAACCTGCTCGGCTGGAGCCTACCGGTGAAAGGGCTTTATTACTGGGTACGCGGATTAGCCGATCCAAATGCTTCTTATCAGAAAACCCTGGATATTTATGGTCGACTCGCGAGCTTGCAACAAGCCGGCTGGCAAATAAACTATCTGCGTTATCAATGGCGTGATGGCTTACCTTTACCGACACTGATTCGCTTAAAAAACCAGCGCCTTTGGCTAAAAATCGCCATCAGTGACTGGCAGGCGTTTGCGCAAAAATAACAGACTAAATCAAAGACTGAATTAAAAAACCAATGAGTAATATTCATCTTTTATAAAATTATGACAAAAATGTGACAAAGGTTTGACAGAGAGCTAACACACACAGTAAAATACCGTCACTTGCGCAAAGGACCATGAAATTGCGCATTTAGGTGGGGTATCGCCAAGCGGTAAGGCACCGGCTTTTGATGCCGGCATCCCCTGGTTCGAATCCAGGTACCCCAGCCATTTTTCTTTAGATTTAACATACTGACTAAACCCGATCCCCTTACACTCTCAAGAGGAAGCTCAGCGTGTCCAAACTAATGCTCTTTACCGGCAATGCTCATCCTGAACTTGCTAATAAAATTGCAAAGCACTTACACATTCCCCTAGGCGATGCCAAAATCAACTGTTTTAGTGACGGTGAAATTTCTACAGAAATTTTAGAGAACGTCCGCGGTAATGATGTTTTCATCTTGCAACCAACAAGTTCTCCTGCCAATGATCACTTAATGGAAGTGATGATCTTAGCTGATGCACTACGCCGCTCATCGGCAGGACGCATCACCGCGGTCATCCCCTACTACGGCTACGCACGCCAAGATCGTCGTACACGCTCTTCTCGCGTACCCATTACTGCAAAAGTTGTCGCAGATATGCTCGCCGGTGTCGGTATAAACCGTGTAATGACGGTGGATATTCATGCTGAGCAGATTCAAGGCTTTTTCCATATTCCTCATGATAATGTCTATGGTTCTCCGGTATTACTGGACCATGTATTAGATAAGAACCTAATCGACCCTGTCGTCGTCTCTCCTGATGTCGGCGGTGTGGCTCGTGCACGTGGCTTTGCCAAACGCCTAAACAACGCTGATCTTGCCATCATCGATAAACGCCGTCCGCGTGCCAATGAAGCGCGCATTATGCACATTATCGGTGATGTTAAAGGCCGTGATTGTATACTCGTTGATGATATCGTCGATACCGCAGGCACACTCTGTAAAGCGGCTGAGGCGCTACGTGAACAAGGCGCGACCAATGTCTCTGCCTATTGCGTTCATCCGGTTCTTTCAGGCAATGCCATTGCCAATATCGAAAACTCGAGCCTTACCGAGCTTGTTGTCACAGATACGATTCCATTGACCGAAGAAGCTAAAAATTGCTCTAGAATTAAGCAATTATCTCTAGCACCGATGCTTTCTGAGGCCATTCGTCGCGTTTGTCATGAAGAGTCAATCAGCTCGATGTTTGTTGAATAAAATATTATTTTTCACTATAATAACGCGCTGTTGCTTTGGTCGCGAAGCAACAGCTTTTTTTTAACTTACGTTTTTGGAGACAGTTATGTCACAACCTATCGAATTACCTGCGGTTGCACGTCAGGACAAGGGGAAAGGTGCGAGCCGCCGCCTACGTCGTATTGCAGACCAAGTTCCTGCGATTATCTACGGTGGTAGCAAAGATCCTATGTCGATTGCCATCTCTCACAACTTAATCTTACAAGTTGAAGAGCATGAGCACTTTTACACTCAGATCTTAACCTTAGATGTTGATGGTAAAAAAGAGAAAGTGATCTTAAAAGACATGCAACGCCACCCATACAAGCCTAAAGTCACTCACTTAGACTTCCAACGCGTTGATGCTAAATCTAAACTTCATATGTCGATTCCTTTACACTACACCAACGAAGAAGTTGCAGTGAAATTGGGTGGACACGTAGAGCACTACGCATCAGAGGTTGAAATCACCTGCTTGCCATCTGACTTACCTGAGTTCATCGAAGTCGACATGGCTAAAGTTGAGCTTGGTCAAACCTTGCACCTCTCTGACATCAATGTACCAAAAGGTGTTACTTTAAGTGCACTGGTACAAGGTGATGACCACGATCACGCGATTGCTGCTATCAAAGCAAACAAAGTCGTTAGCGATGATGATGCTACAGATACTCCAGCAGCAAGCGATGAGGGAACTGCTGAGGAATAATAAACCATGAATGCGCCTGTAAAGCTCATTGTCGGCCTTGGCAATCCAGGGTCTGAATATGAAAAAACGCGACATAATGCAGGTGCATGGTTTGTTGAACAGCTGGCAGAGCAGTATCACGCTGCTTTGCGCCCTGAAGCTAAGTTTCACGGCTTAGCTTCTCGTCTTAACGCATCCAGCTTAGGTAACGCCCAGTTACTGATTCCAACAACCTTTATGAATCGATCGGGTCTAGCTGTTAAAGCCTGCAGCCATTTTTATAAGATTCCCCCCGAGCAAATTCTCGTCGTTCATGATGAGCTTGATCTTCCTCCAGGCACAGCCCGCCTAAAAAGCGGTGGTGGTCATGGCGGCCATAATGGCTTAAGAGACATTGCTGCACAACTTGGCACCAAAGACTTTCAACGCCTGCGCATCGGTATCGGCCATCCTGGCAATAAGTCTCAAGTGGTTAATTTCGTCCTTAAAGCCCCTTCTAAGCCAGAACACACGCTTATCCTACAAAGCATTGACGCCAGTTTCGAGGTCCTCGCCGAACTTATCTCAGGGCAGACGGCAAAAGCGATGAATGCTCTACACAGCCGCTAGCAAATTCGTTACAATACACAGCGAATAACAGATTTTTAATTAGTTAATTTATTTATAGAGACGATCATGGGTTTTAAATGTGGTATCGTTGGTCTGCCTAATGTCGGTAAATCAACACTTTTTAATGCACTTACTCAAGCTGAAATCGATGCAGCGAATTATCCATTTTGCACTATCGAGCCAAATACCGGTGTCGTGCCTGTTCCTGACTTACGTCTGGACAAGCTCGCTGGCATCATTAATCCTCAACAAGTCATCCCAACAACGATGGAATTCGTTGACATTGCAGGCTTGGTAAAAGGCGCGTCCAAAGGTGAAGGCTTGGGTAATAAATTCTTGGCCAATATCCGCGAAACCGATGCCATTGCACATGTCGTCCGCTGCTTTGAAAATGAAGATATTGTCCACGTCGAAGGTAAAATCAACCCACTGGATGATATCGACGTTATCAATACTGAATTATTGCTGGCCGATATGGAAATGCTTGAGCGTGCCTGCCAGCGCCTGCAAAAAATTGCTAAAAGTGCAAATAAAGAAGCCAAGCAAGACTTAGAGCTAATGCAGCGCTTAAAAGCTCACGTTGAAGAAGGCCACCCTGTGCGCACTTTCAGCGAAGATACAGAAAATTCACAGACCTACGGCCTACTGCAATTTTTAACCTCAAAGCCAACCATGTACATTGCTAACGTCAACGAAGATGGCTTTGACAATAATACTCATCTCGATGCCGTCAGAGAACTTGCTAAAAAGGAAGGGGCTATCGTCGTACCCATCTGTGCGGCCATTGAAGCTGAAATTGCCGTCCTCGATGAAGAAGAAAAGGCCGAGTTTATTCAAGATTTAGGCTTAGAAGAGCCTGGACTTAACCGCGTGATTCGTGCAGGCTATGACCTACTCACCCTACAAACTTTCTTTACCGCCGGCCCCAAAGAAGTGCGCGCTTGGACCGTACATATCGGTGCCACCTGCCCACAATCAGCTGGACGTATCCACACGGACTTTGAAAAGGGTTTTATCCGCGCAGAAGTCATGGGCTATGATGATTTTATTCAATACAATGGCGAGGCTGGCTGTAAAGAAGCCGGCAAATGGCGCTTAGAAGGTAAGGACTACATCGTCCAAGATGGTGATGTCATGCATTTTAGGTTTAACGTTTAAACGATAAAACAGCGAAGGAGCGCCTAGCGCTCTTTTTTATTTACAGATAATATTTAACGAGGGTATTTTATGACAATCGCAGTTCTAGTCGCTATGGAAGAGGAAGTCCAACTTCTGAAAGAATATACGACTGGCAAAACTCATGAAATTAATAACTTCTTATTTCATGAAGCGAATATTCACGGTGAAAGCGCTATTGTCGTCCAAACTAAAATCGGCAAGGTCAATGCGGCAATGGCAACGACTTTACTTATCGAGCGTTTCAAACCCAGTTTAATCATCAATACCGGAACCGCCGGTGGCTTTCACGATGGCTTAAATATCGGTGATATCATTATCGCAGACAAAGTATTGCACAATGATGTCGATGTCACAGGCTTTGGTTATGCTTACGGCCAAATTCCAGGCTTACCCACCCACTTCGAACCTGATGCGCAAGCAAAAATTTTGGCTGAGCAAACCTGTCAACAAGCCGACCTTACTCATTATATTGGCACAATTGCAACGGGTGACTCTTTTTTAAGCACACCCTTTTTAATCGACCGCGCTAAAACCAATATTAACAATTTATATGCCGGAGAGATGGAAGCGGCAGCTGTCGGCCAGGTCTGTTTCCATGCCAATGTCCCTGCCTTATTCATCCGCGCAGTTTCAGACATCGCTGGCACCGATGATCAAGAAAAAGACTTTAGTGCAAATATTCAAACGGCTTCTAAAAAATACACTCACTTTATTAGTGAATTTTTTAAGCAGCGTTCAAAAATAAATTAACTAGTAAAAATAAAATTCGTCACTCCCACAAGTGAGTGACGAAGCCGTCTTTACGATATTCATAAGGCCATAGCAATCCTGGCCTCAACACTTTCATCACACCCCTTGCTTGAACAACATTACTTTTTACACCGAAACCAACGAATTAATAATTCATTCTCTTTAATCGAGTCTGCAATCATTTGATAAGCATCAATCGTCTCTTGCAGTGCATTCTCACCAAAACGTTGATCAAAGCCTTTTTTATCTTCCAATAGTTTTAAAGAATCAACAATATTTTGATTATACCTAGCATAATTTTTATTCTCATCACGCATTTGTAATTTGGAAAAACCAGCGGATAATAATAAATTTTTATAGCCTTCTTCTGTTTCAGCAAATAAAGTCAAATTTTCCATCTCGCACATGGTTTGCAGACGCGCACCCCATTGGTTTTTGCTAGGGCTTAACCAGTCATCAATCACCAGCTCCCCACCTGGCTTTAACACTCGATAAATTTCTTTAAATAAAGGCAATTTATCATCTAAATGCGTAAGTACCCCCTTGCTATACACTACATCAAAGTGATTATCTTCAAAAGGCAGTAAGGGTGGCTGTTGGTAGGCAGTAAAATGCAATAAGTGCTTTAATGAGTCAGGTGCACGGCGTGTTGCTTCTTCTGCAAGCCAAGGATTAACCTCAATACCAGATACTTCTGCCTGATAATGCTCTGCCAGGTAAAATGCCACGCCTCCCAAACCAAAACCGATATCAAGTAGCTTTTTCCCTTTTAAGTCAGTCTGTTGGAACATGGCTGCTACAGCCTCATCCCCTCCTTCAGACATCATGCCTTTACCATAAGACTCTTCTAGTAATAAGCAATACTCTTCTGGATATTCAGCGATAATTTTCTTTAAGTCTGCCATAATCAGTGCTCATATCAAATAAATATCACAGATATACTGTATCTGGCTTGCTTAGTCAAACTAAGAAAAAAACATAGCAAAAGTTAAGTATACCCACTTCGGTTCTTTCGAAAAAATTAAAAATAAAGCATCTACTCTCTAAAACCTACCCCCTAGCCCATCACCCCACATCAGCCAAATGCTTTCAACAAAATTCAATATTATTAAATGATTAAAATACCTTACCCAGCCAAGACACCTGATTGAACTTTATTTTCTGAATGAGTTATATTAATAGCTAATAATCAATAACTATAAATAACTGCTATGGGTGAATAATATGGGCTTAAAAGAAGACAGTATTATCATTGCCATTCACGGCTTAAAAAATAAAAACAGCGCTGAAGTCGCTGAAAATTGGTGGAAACAAGCCATACTAGAGGGATTACGAAAGAACTGTCAAGTTGAGCCTGAGTTTAACTTTAAACTGCATTATTGGGCAGATTTAATTTACAAATACCCTTTGCATAATGATGAGCGTTATCGCTTTGATAAACTCTATAATCACAACCCTTATAAAGAAGCAGAGCAAAATTCGTTTACTTATTATAAGCCTCGACTATTTGGCGTCAGCAAAGGCAGGCAAACTTTATCCCAATTTGTGTTTCGACGTACTCTTAATTTCTTGCAGCGCTACAATCGCATTTCTTCCTGGGTGTCACAAAAAATACTCAGAGAAGTTGAATTTTACTATAATGAGAAGGTTACCATTCACAGTCATAGCAATCAACAATCTAGCCTTCGCAATATTTTAATTAAAGAATTCATTGAAAAAATCAGGCAGCATCAAGGAAAAAGAATCTTAATTCTAGCTCATTCAATGGGTGCTGTTATCGCTTACGATGCATTACGAAATATCCGCTCTTTTTTACCTAATATTAATATAGAACTCTTTATAACTATAGGCGCTCCGCTAACCTATTCAGTTTTCCGCACAAACCCTTATCTAGACACTGAACATGGCCATGCTAGACGCATATTAAGGACACCTACAGCAGTTAATTCTTGGTTCAATATTGTCGATCCGGATGACCTTGCCTGTTACAGCCGTTTACGACTCTTTTACTATAAAAATCGTAAAGGTGTGGTTGTAGAAGATATATTTGTTAAAAATGAATATCAATACACCTCACACAAAACAAATAAAACAGTTAAAAACCCACATGAGGTTTACGGCTATTTAAGAACCCCTGAAGTTTCTAGCTTATTATTAAACTTCATAGAAAATAAAAAAACAACAAAATAAAATTACTAACATAGCATGAATTAATAAAACAATAATAAACCCCTGAGTTAATAGGGGTAATTATTACTAATGTAATTATTTTCTATTAGTATTATATATTTGTTAAAAAACTCAGTCTTTGTTACTTATTAGTTTTCTTACCGGAAGGATTAATATAAAAGTTGCAATGCAAAGTCCCAGCCCAACCCAGGAAAAGT
>NZ_MDTU01000001.1:2479834-2488153 GCF_001720395.1 Piscirickettsia litoralis | reverse complement strand
AAAAAGCATGTGCATAGACAGTTAATGATTGCTCAATCGGTAAATGATCAGGCACCGCTGAAACCGTCGCCAAAAAGCCACTCAGAGAAAACGCAGCCGCTTGGGACAAAAACCACACCCCCATCATCATTCCAACCAGATGCCTTGGGACCAACACAGTAATCATTGCAAGGCCAATCGGTGAAATTAGTAATTCACCAACGGTTTGTAGAAAATAGCTCGCAACTAACCACCAGGCAGAAGTCATACCGTCATGCCCCATATAGCGTGTCGCAAATGCAAGCACCATAAAACCAAACAACATAAATAATGTTGATAAAAAGAATTTATTCGGTGTACTTGGATTTAAATTATACCGATCTAATTTTAACCACAATTGACTTAAGATAGGGCTCAATACAATAATAAAAAATGGATTAAAGAATTGGGTAAATTCAGCATTAATTTTCATCCCTAAAAAGTCAGGCTGCATATTGCGCTCGGCAAATAGCATTAAGGATGTAAAAGTCTGGTTATATAAAGCCCAAAAGCCAACAGAAATAACTGTTAAAATCAGTGCGGCAATGATTTTATTACGATCAGTATACGACTCACGCATTGCAACAATGATCACCCAAAAAATAATCATAATAGATGCAACAATTAACACAGTTGAAGTAATTTTCGGCACTGAAAATAAACCATTAATAGCTAAAGCGCAAATCAATATACCTAAAAATAATCAAAAAATTAATGCGATTAAAATAAGTAGATATTTGGTATAACGGACTTTTTTTCGGCACTCCCCCCTTACCATTTAAACGGCGGCGGCCATAAATAAAAGTAATTAAACCAACCAACATACCTAATGCAGCAAGTAAAAATCCGCTATGCCAGCCATAATGATGGACTAAGTCCCCTGCAAAAATCGGTGGAATCAATGCACCAATATTAATCCCCATATAAAATAACGTAAAACCACCATCGCGCCGTGGGTCATTTTTCTCGTAAAGGTCACCGACAATACTCGAGACATTTGGCTTTAAGAAGCCATTAGCAATAATTAATAATGTTAACCCCCGAAAAAAATGATTCACGACCCGGCAGTGCACATAGCAAATAACTAATGACGAATAATAATCCACCTAAAATAATCGACCGCTGAAAACCAATATAGCGATCAGCAATAAAACCACCGGCAACTGGAGTTAGATATAGTAGCGCACTAAAAGCGCCATAGAGCAAGTAAGCATGCTTATCTGTAAAAAGTAGGCCCTTACTCATATAAAGGATAATAATAGTCTGTACGGTATAAAAACCAAATCGTTCCCAAAGCTCTGTAAAACAGAGTAAATAAAGGCCCCTAGGCTGCTGTTGTAGCATTAGAAAAAATCTCTTAATTTATAAAAAACAATACTAAACTATCACTATCCTATTCGGAAAGCGAGTGCAAGATTATATTGCAAGTCCAGTAATGAGTGTCTAACTTATTAAAAATTAAAAAATTATAGGAGAAATGAACATAACTTATAAAATATAAGCACCCCTTCCCTTTATTTCTAAAGGTTGCGAAAGTGCTTATATTTGGCTGAATTGATAAGGCAAATTACTATTTGGCTTCTTGCCAGACGATATCCAACTCTTTGACTGCTTTTACGTCATCCAAGCGACGTACAGGTAAAGTATATGGTGCAGCGTGTAAAGACTCAGAGTCTTTCACAGCTTCTGCACGAATTTTTACCATTGCATCGACAAAGGCATCTAGTTCTTCCTTACTTTCTGTCTCCGTCGGTTCAATTAAGAAACATTCTGGAACCAACAACGGAAAGTAGGTTGTCGGTGCATGCATGCCGTAATCCAATAAACGCTTAGCAACATCCATCGCAGAAACACCAGCACTTTTCTTCTCAGCTGCCAACGTTAAAATAAACTCATGGGTTGCCCGACGCCCTGGATAAGCCATAGTAAAACCGGCTTGAGCCAAACGCGCCATCAGGTAATTTGCGCTCAACGTCGCATAACGGCTGACCTCTTCCACACCCGTTTTGCCTAACATGCGAATATAAACATAAGCGCGGACTAATACCCCACTATTGCCCATAAAAGTACTCATGCGACCGATGCTCTTCGGCGCGCCTTTACGGTCAACCAAACCATATTCACCAGTTTCAGCCTGCTTTTGCACGTAGGGTACAGGCAAATAAGGCTTTAAGCGCTCGCTCACCGCCACAGGTCCAGAACCTGGGCCACCGCCACCATGCGGTGTTGCAAAGGTTTTATGCAAATTCAAGTGAATCACATCAAACCCCATATCACCCGGGCGCGTCTGACCTAAAATGGCATTTAAATTCGCACCATCGTAATACAACAAGCCGCCAGCTTGGTGAACAATCGCAGCAATTTCTTTAATTCTACG
The DNA here is from genome assembly GCF_001720395.1 of Piscirickettsia litoralis. NCBI lineage: Bacteria > Pseudomonadati > Pseudomonadota > Gammaproteobacteria > Thiotrichales > Piscirickettsiaceae > Piscirickettsia > Piscirickettsia litoralis. The sequence continues at coordinate 2,485,758 of NZ_MDTU01000001.1, read as the reverse complement.
TTCAAACACACCTAAGGTTGATGGATTCGTCAGCATAATCCCTGCTGTTTTCGGGCTAACGGCTGCTTTTAAGGCACCAATATCCACATCACCATCGCTGGTTGTTGGGATTTCTTTGACCTTAAAACCACACATTACCGCAGAAGCAGGATTGGTTCCATGCGCAGCGTCGGGCACTAGAATTTCATCACGCTCATAGTCACCATTATCTAAGTGATAAGCGCGAATCATGGCAACTCCTGCATACTCACCCTGGGCACCTGCCATCGGCGATAAAGCAACGGCTGACATGCCAGTAATTTCAGCGAGCATCTCTTGCAGTTCATACATGCAACTTAAAAAGCCTTGGTTATCCTGATCAGCTAAATAAGGATGACGATTTAAAAACCCATCTAAGCTCGCCGCCTTATGCGCGCCTCGTGGGTTATATTTCATCGTACAAGAACCCAACGGATAAAACTGACTATCAATTGAAAAGTTCTTTTGTGATAACTGCGTATAATGACGAACAACTTGCATTTCAGACACTTCAGGCAAAGTCGGCCTATCTTTGCGCACATGCTTATCGGCAAACTGGACCTGTTCACACTCACGTGGTGCTTGCGCCGTTGCGGTACGACCGGTTGCAGAACGTTCAAAAATTAACATGACACACCCTCCGCCGTCAGTACTTCAATTAACGCATCATAGTAATTTTCTAGATCACGCTCAGTTTTCGTTTCTGTCACACAGAGTAATAGGCAGTTATCCATATTTGGGTAATTTCGACCTAAGTCATACCCGCCTAAAATACCTTTTTTACTTAAACCTATTAATACTTTTTTAGCACTTATCGGCAAGCGAATAACAACTTCATGGAAACTGTTTTCACGCTGATAGACTTGCTCAACGCCCTTAATCTGGCAAATGCGCTCAGCCAATGCCCGCGTATTGGCACATGAATGCGTTGCCACTTGCTTTAAGCCTTCAGACCCCAACAAAGCCAAGTAAATCGTCGTTGCAGTGACTAATAAACTTTGATTAGTACAGATATTAGAAGTCGCTTTGGCGCGGCGAATATGCTGCTCACGTGCTTGCAGGGTCAAGGCAAAACCTTCTTTGCCCTCCAAATCGGTTGTCCGACCAATGATACGTCCCGGCATTTGCCGCACATGTGGCATTTTACAAGTCATAAAGCCACAGTAAGGGCCGCCAGAAGCCAGTGGCACACCTAAGGGTTGACCTTCACCACAGGCAATATCCGCACCTTTTTCGCCCCATTGACCAGGCGCATGTAATAGGGCTAAAGCCGTTGGGTTCACAGAGGCAATAACAATCGCTTTTTGAGCATGAGCCCAATTGGTTAAATCATCAACATCTTCTAACTGACCCAAAAAATTCGGTTGGCTGATGATCACCGCAGTGATGTCTTCATTTTCCCAGGGTTTTAAACGGTCTAAATTAACTGTGCCTGTTTTTTCATCAAAAGGCACATCAACCAGCTCAATTTTTTGACTAGAAACCAAGGTATGAATCGTCTCACGATAAGCTGGGTGCAAGGCACCTAAGACTAAAATACGTCGTGATTTAGAGCGACGATTAAGGCGCACACTCATCAATACCGCTTCAGCTAAACTACTCGCGCCATCATAAAGCGACGCATTGGCCGCTTCCATACCCGTTAGCGACGCCATCATTGATTGATATTCATACAATAACTGCAAAGTACCCTGACTGGCTTCGGCTTGATAAGGGGTATAGGCGGAGTAAAACTCACCACGGGCAACGATGTCCCACACTGCAGATGGAATATGATGCTCGTAGGCACCAGCACCAACAAAATTAAGCTGAGATTGATCCTGATTTGCACGCTCACGCATCAAACGCAACACTGCCATTTCAGAGAGTGCCTCAGGTAAATCTAAGCCATCAATTTTTAATTCACTTGGAATTTCATCAAACAAATCTTCAACAGATTTCACGCCAATGCTTTCTAGCATTTGGCTTACATCTGCTTTTGTATGAGGAATAAAGGCCATGCTATCCCCCAACTATTCTTCTTCAGCCAATAACGCAGAATATGCCTCTGCATCCATTAACCCATCGATATCCGCTGCATTATTAGGCGCTAAGCGATACATCCAGCCTTCAGCAAAAGGAGCTTCATTAATAAGCTCTGGGCTGTCAGTTAACGCTTCATTCACAGCCAAAATTTTCCCAGCAATCGGGTTATAAGCATCTGCTGCTGCTTTCACTGACTCAATCACACCCACTTCAGCACCTGCATCATATTCAGTATCAAGCTCTGGCAACTCAACAAATACCACATCACCTAACAAGGATTGCGCATGATCACTAATACCAATCACTAAACTACCATCAGCCTCAACACGCACCCATTCATGTGATTTTGTGTATTTCACTTCGTTATTGACTTCACTCATGCCAGAATCTCCTCAACCGCTTTAGATTTTTTACCTAGACGAACAAAAGGACCACGCACAATATGTGCAGGAAAACGCTTATTACGAATTTCAACTTCAACGCTTGCCGCTTCACTGACTGGAATACGCGCAAATGCAACAGAAACACCGAGGCTCGGTGAGAAGGTTCCACTTGTAATCACACCTTCACCCACCCCCTCAACAATCACTTTTTGACCATGACGTAATACGCCATTTTTCGGTCATCACCAAAGCCACTAAACGCTTGTCTGAGCCTTGTGTTTTTATCTCTTCTAGCGCTTTACGGCCAATAAAATCACGCTCACTAGGCGCTAACGCCACCGTCCAACCTAAATTAGACTCATAAGGATGCGTTGATTCATCCATATCTTGACCAAATAAATTAAGTCCAGCTTCTAAACGCAGTGTATCACGCGCACCCAAACCACAAGGCGTAATACCAGCATCAATAAAATCTTGCCAAGCCTGCTCGGCCTGATCAACAGGTAAAATCAACTCTAAACCATCTTCACCGGTATAGCCTGTGCGGGCAATTGTCCACCCCTCGATCGACCCTACAGAAAAGGGCTTTAATTGACTGATTAATTCAACTTTAGGTGCCGATAGCATGGAGATCACTCGCGCCAAAGCTTGGGGGCCTTGTACCGCAATGATTGCCACATCTTCTGGAATCGTTACGGTCACTGAAAATTGTGCAGCAATTTCTTTAATCCAAGCAATATCTTTATCCGCACAACCTGCATTGACAACAATACGATAATACTCGTCACCCAAATAATACGTTATTAAATCATCGATTACACCACCCTCATGATTTAGCATGCAGCTATACAGTGCTTTCCCGGGTGTTTTAAGTTTATTGATATCGTTGGCGAGTAAGTAAGAGAAGAAAGCTTTAGCGTCAGATCCTTTGACATCAACCACTTGCATATGGGAAACATCAAACATCCCTGAATCATTTCTCACAGCCATATGTTCCTCTAGCTGCGAACCGTAGTAAATGGGCATCTGCCATCCAGCAAAGTCAACCCAACGTGGCGACAGTTTATCCTGTAAATCATACAGTGCTGTTTTCCTCACATCTCCCTCCTAATTCAAAAACCTGAATGAGCAAACACATTAACGAATTCACTGGATAAATACAAGCGGCACTGCAAAACACAGCAGTACAGGCCAGCCACAATCACGCTAGAACAACCTGTTAAAAGCAATCTACACATTAACTAAAATTGCTCACCATGTCGGCTATCATAACAACCTAAACAATGTAATTCTAAAGCACTTAGCTTTAACTCACCTTGCCGGCAAGACGAGAAGATCCTGCTACCTAACATGATAAGCAGAACAATGTCAGTGCTTTGAAATTACTTCAGTAAAAAACTTGACCTTTGATGAAGCTGAACACCTGAGCCTTCATCTAAAAGAAGCCAACATTTTTCATTTTCATCGATCTATCTTTATTATTCCGAATATATAAACACAGTCTTACTTAATGCTCTAATTATCATAACACCTCATCTTTGTTAACCTACTTTCACCAATAACAAACAATAAAGGGGACAAATATGCTCCTTATTTAGACTAACTAGAAGAAATATAAAGCTCGCCATATGGAGAGTAAATCAATAACTCCCCCATTCTGCCTAAAAACATGGGATTACAACTGACTTCCATCTACTGTAACATCTTAAATCCACGGCTTAACAACTAAATTATTAATTTAAAGCAACAGGTTATACAAGGCTGTTAATTAATTTAATACAAAAAGGTTAATATATTTGTGAACAGTTATTTAGATATGATCAATTTTTCACGCTCTTATCAAAAACTCGGCCGCAAGCAACCGAGTTTGAAAAACTATTCCAACAACTCTCCATTTTTACAAAACGTTCTTAATTTCAACTCCAAGATAAACTGGCCCTAATCATAAAGCATAACACTTTTTCAACTATCCAATTTTCTACAACTGAACTAAAACTAATGCCTAATAATCGGCTCTTCGCCGATTTAGCTGTCCATCACGGGGGCAAGCCCCCGAGATTTTCGCTCTGCGGTTAAAAAAGAGATAGACTACATCATAACGCCTATGGCTGCGCTAGGCTTCGATCATATTGCATATACATCAAATGATAAAAGCGGCAGATGGTTCTTTTTCAGTAATCGACCCGATTGGAAGACAGAGTATTTCAAGAAAAAACTTCACTTAAATCAATTAGAGCGTTACTCCCTGACAACTCAAGATCGAGAAAGCTTCTCTATCTGGAGTAAAAATCAAGCAACGTTAACAGCAGAGTTTAAAGGTGAGAGTAAGAAATACAATTTTGATGATGGTATTTATTATACACGCCAATCAAAGCTTGGCGATTCTATCGAATCCTTTACTTTAACTGTTAAAAACCAGCAAATTGACGATAAAATTCTTATAGAACATATACATGCAATACAACTTGCCGCAAATTTAATGAAAAACAGAATAAGCCAAGCCTTTCCCAATCACAGCTACTTAGACTTTGATAAGCATTTTGATTATGACAATGACCTCATGCTGCCATTAGACAACATAGCAGAAAAAAACAATTATAGTTATTCCATTAAAAACATGGAAAAAATAGAGAAAAGCATGGGAATTACTCAAGCAGAGTCAACCTGTCTACAACTACTGTTAAAAGGACTTTCATCAAAGTTAATTGCTAACTCGCTCAACAAATCACCAAGGACGATAGATTTGCATATAGAAAAAATCAAGCATAAGCTCAATTGCTCATCAAGAATAGAAGTAATCTCACTCTTTTCATGAAACTGGTTATAATCATTCGCATGCATAGTCACTCAGAAAACCCTTCATGCTCTCTTAAGAAAAATTTGTTAACTTTATCCTATTAAGAGCGCCCATATTTGAATAAGACTTAATATTACTTTGAAAAAACAAATAAGAACCAACAAGTTAAACTTAAGTGCTAAGTTTCTAACTACAGTAGGTAATCTAAAATATTTTTCTATATTTACTCCAAATAACCATAACGTGATTAATCAACTGTTAGAAATTCGCAAGCATACGATATAATTGACATGTTCCCTACAGCGACACCTTGGTGCTACGACCAGTGCCAAGCATTAAAAAGTAAGCTAATAAAATATTTACCATCATTTGATATCAGTGAGATGATCATTATCATCCTTGTTGGTGATAAGCTACTACCTCTCAGTAGCTGCGCCCAAGTATTAGATTACCTCCAGACTCACCAATTTGACACTGTCATATTACCTCCTGACAGGCACATACATATTCATGATGCCTACCCTGAAAATGACAACTTAAGAATATTTTCAGATAGCTTAGAAACTGACCTTAAACTATTCAATGGCGTAACCTTTTCTCATCCTGGGCCAAATGGTGGACTTTTTGTTAGCTTTTACTCTGGAGAAAATAGAAAATTATTCTCAAAAAAATTATCAGTCAATGCAAATAAAATAACTATT